>CACZOG010000111.1 GCA_902782715.1 uncultured Lachnospiraceae bacterium
CTTCAAGGTAACAGGTACTACAGACGGTATCACAGCTATTCAGATGGATATCAAGATCCACGGTCTTACAAGACCCATCGTTGAAGGCGCTATCGCAAGATGTCGTGAAGCAAGACTTTTCATCATGGATAACTGCATGAAGAAAGCTATTGCAGAGCCCAGAAAAGAGATCAGCAAATACGCTCCCAAGATCGTTCAGATCTCCATCGATCCCGATAAGATCGGTGATGTTGTCGGACAGAAGGGAAAGACGATCAATGAGATCATCGCCCGCACAGGCGTTAAGATCGATATTACCGATGACGGCAAGGTTGGCGTATGCGGTACAGATATCGACAAGATCAACGAAGCGATCAATATGATCAATACCATCGTGACTGATTACGAGGAAGGTCAGATCCTTAAGGGTGTTGTTGTTTCCATCAAGGAATTCGGCGCATTCGTAGAATTTGCTCCCGGAAAAGAAGGCATGGTTCACATCTCTAAGATTGCAAAACAGAGGATCGAGCATGTAGAAGATGTTCTTACGCTTGGCGATAAAGTTACCGTTAAGTGCATGGGCAAAGACAAGATGGGCAGAATGAGCTTCTCCATCAAGGATGTCTAAAATGATCATTTAACTTAAGTATGAAAAGCTGCAGTTTATACTGCAGCTTTTTTGATTATCTCAATATTCTAAAATCCCTTTTTCATCTTATGATCCTATGATAAAATAAATATGTTATTGTATACAGACAGACCATAGAATTACGCTTCTTATACGTGTCTTTTATGAGACATTAAAGGAGGCAGATCATGAAAAACTTAAAATACATATTATTTTTCTTTTTGTTTGATATTTTGGTATTGACCGCTTGTTCAACGAAGACGGCTTCTTATACATATAATACGAACAGTATTAAACATCCTGAAGATTTGTATATTACCCAAACAACTTATTACAGTGACAGGGTTGAGATAGATTTTAATTATAAATATTCCATGGATTATTTTACTTTCGGTACGCCCGGTGTTTCCGACTCGAAATTCGTTACCAATAAAAAAACTCTTATCATTACTACCGATTCGCCTTTGCTCATAACATCACTTAATGTGTACAATGATTATATGCAGGCCGAGTACAGGTATTTAAACAGCGATAAGTATGCCTGCATTTACAGATATTGGGCTGACGATCTCGGATGGCTTGAAGATGAGGGTGACAAGGACAGGTTTTATACAGACGAAGAGAAGAAACAGATAAAAGAAATTCAGGATGAACTCGCCGAAAGACGAAAGTTTGCAGAGATAGAAGACGAAGAAGTATTTCAGATACTTAAAGGGAAATGGGTGGCCGACAACGGTGAATATTTTGACATATTCGAACATGAGGATCACCACGGATTTCTTCATTATATGCCAAATGTGAAAGGCGGATTTGAGGAATGGCCTTATATAACCATGTATAAAGTCGATGAAGCTGCCGGAAAATACGGGATGAATTATTCTGAAGGCTGGGGTGTGAATGTTGATTACGATGTCATACTCTCAGAGGACCATAATTCTTTTATTTACGAAACCAATACATTTTACAGGGCAGATGAGGATTTATGGGCAGATGTAGATATAAGATATATTCACCCGATACAGATACTTTTTGAAAATTCGGATATATGGGATTTTACTGAAGAAGAAGCTGATGACGTATCGGATGAGGATGATTTGAATGTAACAGATACCGATGACGTACCGGATGAAAATGATCCGAATGAAATGTCTTCGGATTCCGATGTGAAAACTGTCGCAGAAGGAATAAAATATGCCGTTACCGATCTTGATGACAACGGTTGTCCCGAGATAATAGTTTCGGGACATACGGGCGACGAACAGATCGGTTATTCGTATATTTACGAAGTTAAAGAAGACGGAACTATAAAACCGATCAATTCAAATTCGTTAAAAGACCGTGCATTTTTGGAATATCCTCCGAATCTTTATCTGACGGATTCATGTGAGAGAGTTTCAACTCCCGAAGGCTATAAATATGTCGTATATGCGAGTGCCGATCAGGGATATGACGTATTTTTAAAGAAAAATTACCTTTTATCGATACAATACGATTCGGCTGTTATAGAAAAGGATAACAGTGCCGATCTGCCGGGATATCATGATACGGTTAATTTCTTCTGGTTTGATGATATCACATTAGAAAACATGGCTGAATCGATAAGAGTATTTACGGATATCGAAGAGATCGAATAAACAGAATAATTCAGGGGGTCTTTATGAAAAGAGTATTTCTTATAATTTTGGACAGTTTCGGAATCGGAGAAGAACCCGATGCCGATCTGTTCGGTGATGTGGGTTCTGATACAATTAAAACCTGTTCCCAAAGTCCATTCTTTGACATGCCCAATATGGCGAAACTGGGTTTGTTTAATATTGACGGTGTTGACTGCGGCTTTACAAACAAAGACTTCGGCTCTTTGAATGATGAGGAAAAGAAATATTATACAGATATAAAAGAAAAAGTTTCATCAGGTTCGTTTGATGCTCTGATTGCCCGTATGAGAGAAAGATCAATGGGCAAGGATACGACTATCGGCCACTGGGAGATAGCAGGTATGGTTTCTCCAAAACCCATGCCCACATATCCGAACGGATTCCCCAAAGAAGTAATTGAAGAATTTGAAAAAAGAACCGGAAGAAAAGTGATAGTTAATGCCACATATTCGGGAACCAAAGTAATTGCGGATTACGGTGATGAACATGTTAAAACCGGTGCTCTGATCGTATATACATCAGCAGACTCTGTATTTCAGATCGCGGCTCACGAAGAAGTTGTTCCCCTTGAACAGCTTTATGAATACTGTAGGATCGCAAGAGATATCCTTCAGGGTGAGCACGGTGTGGGAAGGGTAATTGCAAGACCATTCTTAGGAGAGAGCGGAAACTATTACAGAACTCCCCATCGTCATGATTTTTCACTTATCCCTCCGAGAGATACCATGTTAAATATCTTAAAAAATGCAGGAAAAGATGTTCTTTCCGTCGGAAAGATCTATGATATTTTTGCAGGAAGCGGTATTACGGATTACGTATATACGGAGTCTAATGAAGACGGGATCAATAAAACACTTAAATGGATGGACAGGGATTTTAACGGTCTCTGTTTTACCAATCTTGTTGACTTTGATATGGTCTACGGTCACAGAAGAGATATTGACGGTTACGCAAAGGCACTTTCATATTTTGACGAAAGACTTCCCGAACTTCTTTCAAAACTTTCGGATGATGACTGTCTGATGATCACGGCGGATCACGGATGCGATCCCGGATTTACGAAGACTACGGATCATACAAGAGAATACATTCCTTTTATCTGCTTCGGAAAGAATATAAAACCGATGAACATGGGTACGAGAGAAACTTTTGCGGATATAGGAAGTACTGTACTTGATCTGCTTGGTGTAAAAGGCAGTCTTGACGGAGTATCGATGATTTAATAAAAATATAAATATAAGCAGCTTAACATTAAAACGGTAAATCGGGATTTTTGTTTATCTTATCGAGGCTTAGTAAAACAGGAGGTATACGGATGACAAAAAAGATTTACTTGAAATTTGCAGCGTGGGTTTGTGTTTGGTTTGTTGGAGTTAATTTCTTAGTCGCTTGCGGTGAACCCAAAACAGTGACGAATTATCCCAATCCCAAGTTTACCGTTGAATATGTTACAGATAATAAAACTGCCACTTCTCAAAGCGGTTCTCCCGATTACGGCAGTTTCTTTGATGATAATAAAGATCCTTTTGATTCAAGGGGACAATTTGTCTATAATCCCCTTGCTTTCAGGCGTGGTGAGAGAGAATTATATCTTGATTCTCCCGTTGTTGTTGCTGTTGCCACGCAGATACTGCTTGCCGTGAATGAGGCCAAAGATCAGATGATCCTTCAGCTTGACGAAGAGATTGACGAAGATATTTTTTTCGAAGCGTACGAACTGGCTGCAAGAACAAATCCTCTGGTATATATAGCTGATTTCGAAACGGACGACAATAAGCAGTATTTTATTTCTTATGCGGATTATTTTTCCATGATGAATGATAACGGAATAATGAGCGATAAGGTGATAGAACACGATTTTGAATCTGAAATAAAAGTTTTCAGATCATTTATCACGAATGCGATCAACGATAACGTTTCTGTTTACGATTCCCAAATGGAACAGGCAAGAAAAATATATAAATTCATGCTGGAAAATTTCGCTGTAATTGATGATAACGAATTCTATTATTATGTGCCTTCATATGATCCTTCTGAAGAAGCACACAGGACGATTTTTATGTCCGATGTTCTTAATCACTATCCTCTGGGTGAATTGTATCCACATGAGTTTATGCAGTTATACAGGTTTTTCCTTACTCAGCTTAATATAGACTGTATCTGCCAGACGGCATACGGAACGTGTGTAAAAGAAGAGTATATTGATATGATCCCCGATACTTATATCTCGAATAATGAATTGTTCGTATGCGTTATATCCTCTGACAATAAGAAGTATATATGCAATTTTTATTATGACTATCTTGAGTGTAAAAGGATGATAGAAAAAGGGATCGATTATGAATGTAACTGCAGATATTTCGGTTTAAGTTACGATACTTTTAAAAAATCATTTGCAAGTGAATATCTGGCTTATCCGTCCGGTCTTGAAGCAGACTGGAATGAACCCAACCCGGTATGTGAAGAAGATTATAAAATGACAGATGAAAACACTGAGACTAAAGAATAAGGACAGTTAAGATGATCATTTGATCATATGGTCATGAGTCTTAGAAGAGAGACAGAGGGGGATATAATGACAAATAAATTCAGTTTGCGAATTGCCGCATGTATAAGCATTGCTTTACTTTTACTCAATACGATAACAGCATGCAGTAAAGTTAAGACGGTAACCGATTATCCGGTCAATGAAACTGTTTCTGCGTCTGAAGATGAAGGAAAGAAAAATGTATTTAGTATTAAAGAAGATGAGAACGAAGAACCTGATTTTACAAAGTTTAATAATGCGGAACCTTTTAACGAGGACGGAGAATTTGTTTATGATCCGACTGCATTAAGACCCGGCCTTGACAGTGTTCTTGCTAATGACAATTTAAGTCTTCTTCTTGCCAAAGAGATATTAAAGACAATAAGCGAAGGCGGCGATACTTTTGAAATGAATCTGGAAACGAATATTCCTCAGGTTATATTTGACAGGGCATACAAACTTGCCTGCGTTTCGAATCCGATCGCATATATTGCAGAGTTTCAGACTGATGATTACAGAACTTTTACGATAAGTTATCCGGATTATTTCGATCAGATCAACGAAGAAGGTATTTACGAATATACCGGCAAAGTACATGATATGGCAGACGAAATGCCCGGTTTCGAATATTTTATAACGAATACGATAAACGATAATGTTTTCGCTGACGATACCGAAACGGAAAAGGCAAGAAAAATATATAAATTCATGATAGAAAAATACAGCATACTGGATGATTACAGTAATGTTGAGATCGATCCCGAAAGTAATATGGGGACAGAACATAATGACGTTTTAAAGCATTATGAAACCGATGCATTATATCGTAATGAGTTTATTATGTTATACAGATTCTTTCTGACGCAAATGAATATTCAATCTGTTTATTCAGTCTGTATTGCCGATTGTCAGGTCGATCATATTAAGGAATTATTTTACGAAAGTCAGTTTGTTTCTCCTGATGAACTGGGAGTACAGTTTCTTGAATTTATCTATATCTTTACTGACGGAAATACTTATATCTGCAATCCGTATTACGAATCTCTTGAATATAGATATGATCAAAGCAGGGGTCATGACAAGGGATGTGAATGTAAATTCTTCGGCCTAAGCAGGAAAACATTTGATGAGACAGCGAATACAGACGGAGGATTCGCCGTGCCCGGTGATTATGAAGATTTTAACAATGCTTTTCCGGAACCTGAAGAAGATTATATAATTCCCGAATAAACGTCATTCCTTTATTAAACTTGAATTTTAATTAGATATTTAGTATTATGTATTCTCGGTGATATTTGAAAATATACAAGTTTACATAATATTTTGAAAGAGAGAATCAAAGTGGGTCAGTTTGATAAAGAAATAAACAGAAGAAGAACGTTTGCGATCATCTCGCATCCCGATGCAGGTAAAACAACTCTTACCGAGAAATTCCTTTTATACGGAGGAGCGATCAACCTTGCCGGTTCGGTTAAAGGAAAAGCTACCGCAAGACATGCCGTATCCGACTGGATGGAGATCGAAAAGGAAAGAGGTATTTCCGTAACTTCATCGGTACTTCAGTTTGAATATGACGGATACTGTGTAAATATCCTTGATACTCCCGGACACCAGGATTTCTCGGAAGATACATACAGAACTCTTATGGCTGCCGATTCCGCGGTAATGGTTATCGATGCGTCAAAAGGTGTTGAGGCACAGACAAGAAAACTTTTTAAAGTCTGCGGAATGAGAGGCATACCCATTTTTACTTTTATCAATAAGCTCGACCGTGATGCCATGGATACGTTCGAACTGCTCGATCAGATAGAAAATGAACTCGGCATTGCAACATGCCCCATAAACTGGCCTATCGGTTCGGGTAAAGCTTTTAAGGGCGTATTTGACAGACATAACGAAAAGGTTGTTATGTTCTCGGATACCGAAAAAGGTACCAAGGAAGGAAAATCATGGGAGATCGATCTTCAGTACGAGGATCAGTTAAAAGATGCGATAGGAGAAGATGCATTTTCGACATTAAAAGACGAGATAGAACTTCTTGACGGAGCAGCTGCGGAATTTGATCTTAAAGAAGTAAGAGCAGGTAGACTTACGCCCGTATTTTTCGGTTCTGCTTTAACGAACTTCGGTGTTGAGATATTCCTTAACAACTTCCTTACAATGTCAACGACTCCGCTTCCCAGAAAAAGTGATGTCGGAATGATCGATCCTCTCGAGAATGATTTCTCTGCTTTTGTGTTCAAGATCCAGGCGAATATGAACAAGGCTCACAGAGACAGGATCGCTTTTATGAGAATCTGTTCCGGCAAGTTTGAAGCAAGCAGGGAAGTTTACCATATGCAGGGCGGCAAGTCGTTAAGACTTTCCCAGCCTCAGCAGATCATGGCCGATGACAGAAAGATACTCGATACCGCTTATGCGGGAGATATCATCGGTGTGTTCGATCCCGGTATTTTCTCGATCGGAGATACTTTGACCGTAGCGGGAAATAAATTCAATTATGAAGGAATTCCGACATTTGCTCCCGAGCATTTTGCGAGAGTAAGACAGATGGATACCATGAAGAGAAAGCAGTTCATGAAAGGTATCACACAGATCGCCCAGGAAGGTGCGATCCAGGTATTCCAGGAATTCAATACCGGCATGGAAGAGATAATCGTCGGTGTTGTCGGTGTCCTTCAGTTTGAAGTTTTAAAATACAGACTTGAAAACGAATATAATGTTGAGATAAGAATGGATAATCTTCCTTACGAACATATCAGATGGATAGAAAACCATGACGAGATAGATGTTGCCAAAATGACGGGTACTTCTGACATGAAGAAAGTTAAGGACATGAAAGGCAATCCTTTGCTCCTGTTTGTAAATGAATGGAGCATAGGAATGACCGTTGAGAGAAACAAAGGTCTCATTTTATCCGAATTCGGAAGGAATTAAATGAAAAAGATTTATCTGCTGATCGCAGGGCTTCTTCTTGCGCTTGCACTGCTTATTACCGGTTCTGTCCTTTTGGATAAGCAACTAAAAAAAGACTCAAGTTTTATAAGCGACAGAGTAGATTTTGACAAAACCGCATATTCTCATACGGCTGAATCGGCTTCGGGTACCAATGTGAATTCTGCTTTTCCTTTGATGGAAATGGAAGTTACCGAAAACGAAAAAACGTTAAAAGATCTGTCCGACGTCGCTTCCGATCACGAGATCATTTTCACGGATCTCGGTGAACTTGAAGTCGATGCGATGCTTACCGAAGAAGAGTGGGGACTGCGAATTCAAAATGGCATCAATGCTTCGAACATCAACGAATACAATCGTTTGTGCTCGAATCTTTTTTATTACAATCAGCTCGACAGTAAAACAAAACAGACTTACCTTGAAATCTACATTTCTCTTTTGAATTTTACAGAC
Source organism: uncultured Lachnospiraceae bacterium (assembly GCA_902782715.1). GTDB lineage: Bacteria > Bacillota > Clostridia > Lachnospirales > Lachnospiraceae > UBA3766. The sequence continues at coordinate 8,198 of CACZOG010000111.1, forward strand.
TCTTTTTATATATGCACCATAGATCCCGATGAAATCGATTATGCTTTTAACTGTGTAATGGGAGACCATCCCGAGATCTTTTACGTTAACGGATACATGTTCACCAAATACACGATCGAGGGTGTTATCATCAAGGTCGAGTTTACTCCGGGTTATACGATGACTGAAGATGAAGCGGGAGAGTATTTCGCTCATATCAAAGCATATAAAGATGCATTCTTAAAAGGCATAAGCAGAAGTGCAACGGATTATGAAAAGGTAAAATATACATACGAGTTTGTTATCTTAAATACCGAATATGATCTTAATTCCGAAGAGAATCAGAATATCCTGTCGGTGTTTATGTACGGAAAATCCGTATGTCAGGGTTACTCCAAGGCGTTTCAGTATCTTTTATCACAACTTGATGTTCAGAGTGCGCTTGTAGTCGGATATGTGAGCAATAATGAAGGTCATGCGTGGAACATAGTAAGGTGCAACGGACAGTATTATTATATTGACTGCACATGGGGCGATTCTTCTTACATGAACAATGCTTCCGCTGCTTCGGGCCTGGGAATAAATTACGATTATTTAAACATTACGACCGAGGAACTTGAAAAGACGCATATAATCGATAATTTTGCCGATATTCCGGAATGTAATTCCATAAGGGATAATTATTATGTCAGAGAAGGCTATTATTTCTCGAGGGTTGATGAGTCTCAGATCTCCGAGGTATTTAACAAGGCGGTAAACGAAGGAAGACCGTCTGTTGAGATCAAATGTTCAGATGCGAAAACATATGACAAGATGGGTGTTTATCTTCTGGATGAAAATCATATCTTTGATTACATGCCCGCTTCGATGGACACTTTGACATATGTTAAAAACACCGAAATGTATATATATTCATTCCCGTTAAATAATTAACTTTTCTTGTCGCACATATTAAATTGTGATAAAATAAATTAACTATGTAGATAGAGAACGGAGGAAACAGTATGAGTATGTCCAATAACAACGAAAAAATAGGCTCTATACGTATAGCTACGGATGTTGTACCTCTTATTGCCGCATTGGCTTCATGCGATGTGGAAGGAGTTGCTCCGCTTCAGGATAAGAAAAATCTTTCTTTTAAGATCAATTTAAAAAGACTGACCAGAGGAATTAAAGTCGATATCAAGGGCAGAAAAGTAAGTGTCGACATGGCCATCGGTATTTTATACGGATATCAGGTTCCCGAGATTTCCGGCAAAGTACAGAATTCCGTTAAGACTACAATTGAAACAATGACCGGTCTGGAAGTTACCGACGTTAATGTCAGAATTTCTTCGGTCAGCGTTGCGTAAAGGATAAATATGAGCAGAAAATCGGAAAGGGAATTAACTTTTAAATTATTGTTCATGTCACAGTTTTATGAGAAGAAGGAACTCTCGGACGAACTTCTTCTCTATTTTGACGCACCGTTTCCTTTTGAGGATAAAGAGAACGTTTCCGAAGACGAAGAGATGCGTTCTTTAAAAGAATCGGTTGATGATGAAACAAGACAGAGAGTCGTTGCAAAATACGTGGATATTCTCGACAAACTTGATGAGATCGACAAAAAGATCTCTGAAGTATCCATAAAAGGCAGGGAATCAGATAAAGAAAAAGATTCCGGTAAAGAAAAGAACAGCAAGGAATCCGAAAAGAACAGTAAAAAGAAGAAAAAAGAACCCAGAGGCTGGAGTATTGACAGAATCGGCAAAGTAGAACTTTCCATAATCAGATTGGCTGTTTATGAGATTCTTTATGATGACAGCATTCCTACTGCAGTTGCCATAAATGAGGCAGTGGAAATGGCCAAAAAATTCGGCCCTCAGGATTCACATATTTTTGTTAACGGTATACTTGCAAGATTTGCATAATGAAAAAAATCTATTCCGTTTTTCAGATAAATACGTACATTCACAATATGTTCAAGGAAGATTATCTTTTATCCGACGTTTCGGTGTCGGGTGAGATCAGTAATCTGAAATATCATTCTTCGGGACATATTTATTTTACGTTGAAAGACGAACAATCTGCCATTTCGTGCGCAATTTTCCGATCTTATGCTTCAAAACTGAATATTGTTTTAAAAGACGGTGATAAAATTGTCGCTAACGGAAGCATAGGAAACTATGTTCCGAGCGGCTCGGTTTCTTTTAGTATTACGAGCGTCGAATACGCAGGCGTCGGTGATCTTACCGTTAAATTCGAAGAACTGAAGAATAAATTAAGCGAACAGGGGCTTTTCGATAAGGAGTTTAAGAAACCTATCCCGAAGTTCCCTAAAACCATCGGAGTTGTTACCGCTCCCACGGGTGCTGCGATAAGAGATATAATATCAGTTTCTAAAAGAAGGAATCCTTATATTTCTATCATTCTTTATCCGGCACTTGTTCAGGGCGAGGGTGCGGCCGCATCGATAGTTAACGGTATCGAAACTCTTCAGAAATACGGAGTCGATGTGATAATAGTCGGCCGTGGCGGCGGAAGCCTTGAAGATCTCTGGGCTTTTAACGAAGAAGAAGTCGCTTATGCGATCTTCCAGTGTGACATCCCTATAATATCCGCAGTAGGTCATGAGATAGATGTAACGATATCTGATTTTACTGCCGATCTGAGAGCCGCAACTCCATCGGCGGCTGCTGAACTGGCAGTTCCGGATGTATCTCAGATCATTTCGGATCTTGATGATTATTCGAAATCGCTTGACAGAGACATTAAGAGAGTAGTTGATATAAACAAACGTAAGATCGAATTATACACCTCGAAACTTACTGCTCTGTCTCCGCAGAATAAACTCAGCAAACAGAAGATCCTGATCGATTCGTACAATAAGAATATTGACCTGCTCATAAAGAATATCATCAAACATAAAAGATCCGAGGTCGAGAACCTTTCGAACAGACTTAAAGGAGTTTCGCCTTTAGAAAGATTAAAAGCCGGAATGGCATATCTTACGGATGATACCGGCAAACGTATTGTCGGAGTGGCGAGTCTTAACATTAACGATTCGGTTAAGATCACGATGAAAGACGGTTATGCAAAAGGACGGATTGAATTCATAGAAAAGGAGAATGCTTAATGGATTCATTTAAACTCGAAGATAAATTCAAATCTATAGAAGATATATTAAAAGAACTTGAAAAAGACGATATTGCGATCGAAGATGCGCTTGAACTTTATGCGAAAGGAAAAGTAGCCATCGAGGAATGCAAAAGCAAAATAGATATGGTTGAAAAAGAAGTTTTAAAGATCAATCCTTCCGGTGAAGTTACTTCTTTTGATGCGGATTTTTAAAACGGACGGTAATTCGTATGACTGATTTTGAAAAAGAACTTGAGATAAAAGCAGAAGAAGTCTGCAAACTCATAGAGCCCTTTTTGCCTGAAGAAGAAGGAAAGCAGAAAAGAGTGATCGAATCTATGCGTTATTCTTTTCTTTCGGGAGGAAAAAGACTTCGCCCCATGTTCATGAAGGAGAGTTTTGAATTTTTAGGTGGAAAGGACATTACAATCATCGCACCTTTTATGGCTGCGATAGAAATGATCCATACGTATTCGCTGATTCATGACGATCTTCCCGCAATGGATGATGATGATTACAGAAGAGGCAGACTTACCAATCATAAAATGTTTGATGAAGCAACCGCTATCCTTGCGGGCGACGGACTTTTAAACTATGCATTTGAAACCGTTGCAAAGAGCATGAGTGAGGAAAAGGATCCGATCGTTCTTCAAAGAAAGGCAAAAGCTTTCGACATTCTCTCAAAGAAAGCCGGCATTTACGGAATGATCGGCGGTCAGATGGCCGATATCGAAGGCGAGAAGAATAAGGATGCTGATCTTGAAACACTTTTGTTCATCCACGAGAATAAGACGGCAGCGCTTATTGAAGCTTCTTTGACCATTGGAGCCGTTATGGCGGGAGCATCCGATGAAGATGTCACAAAGATGGAAAAGACGGCTTCTAACGTAGGCATAGCTTTCCAGATCCAGGATGACATTCTCGATATTATCGGAGATGCAGCTGTTTTAGGTAAAAGCATCGGAAGCGATGTAAAGAACGAGAAGGTTACCTACGTAACTTTAAAAGGCATTGAAGAAAGTGTCAAAGAAGTTAAAAGATTATCCGACGAAGCAAATGCTCTTTTAAGAGAAATGTCGGATGAAGAAACCTTTTTAAATAAACTTATCAATTATCTGATCACCAGGGACAAATAAGCAAAATGTATCTTGAGAAAATAAACAAACCGAATGATATCAAAAAAATAAATAAAAATCATTTGTATGACCTTGCAGACGAGATAAGGGAATTTCTTATCGAATCCATCTCCGAAAC
>CACZOG010000112.1 GCA_902782715.1 uncultured Lachnospiraceae bacterium
AAACACATCATCAATCCCGACAAAAAACTTGGACATATCAACCCCGAAATTCAGGGACATTTTAGCGAGCATTTGGGAAGATGTATTTACGAGGGCGTTTATGTCGGAGAGAATTCCGATATTCCCAACGTAAACGGAATGCGTACGGATGTTGTCGAAGCGTTGAAAGAAATGAAGATTCCGGTACTCAGATGGCCGGGCGGATGTTTTGCCGACGAATACCACTGGATGGACGGTATCGGTGAAAAGGCAGACAGAAAGAAAATGATCAACACCAACTGGGGCGGCGTTGTCGAAGACAACAGTTTCGGAACACACGAGTTCATGGAACTCTGTCGTCAGTTAGGCTGTAAGACATATATCAACGGCAATATCGGAAGCGGTACTGTCAGAGAAATGAGCGAATGGGTTGAATACATGACTTTCGAAGGTGTATCTCCCATGGCGGATTTACGTAAGAAGAACGGTCACGAAGAAGCGTGGGACGTTGATTATTTCGGCATAGGAAATGAGACCTGGGGCTGCGGCGGAAACATGAGCCCCGAGTATTATTCCGATCTTTTCAGACATTATCAGACATTTGTCAAGAATTACAATCCCGACAAAAAAATCAAAAGACTTGCGGTAGGTCCTTCGGACAAAGATTACGCATGGACCGAGACCGTACTTAAGAAGTGCTTTGACAGATCGGGTTCATGGAACAATGCACACGGTTTCATGGACGGTTTGACACTGCATTATTATACTTTGCCCTACGACTGGTCGAAGAAGGGCGCGGCTACCGGTTTTAACGAAAAAGAATGGTACATGACGCTTGCCAAGACATTATATATGGAAGAGTACATTTCCAAGCATTCCGCAATCATGGACCGTTACGATCCCGAGAAGCAGATCGGACTCATGGTTGACGAATGGGGCACCTGGTACGATGTTGAAGAAGGCACCAATCCCGGATTCCTTTATCAGCAGAACACAATCCGCGATGCGCTTGTGGCAGGAATCAACTTGAACATCTTCAACAAGCACTGCGACAGAGTCAAGATGGCAAACATCGCTCAGCTTGTAAACGTTCTCCAGGCAGTTATCTTAACCGAAGGCGACAAGATGGTTAAGACACCCACATACTATGTATTTAAGATGTATTCCGCACATCAGGACAACGAACTTCTTGAGAGCAGTCTTGACAGTAAGCCAATCGGTCTTGAAGACGAGTACAAAGTTCCCAACCTTACGGAATCCGTATCAATCGACAGGGACGGAAAGATTCACATCACAATGACGAACCTTTCTCTTGACGAGGACGCAGACGTGGAGAGCAACTTAAACGGTGCAGTCGTAAAAGGCGTTAAAGGAAGCATCGTTACAAATAAAATGGATGCGCACAATACATTCGAGAATCCCGACGTCGTAAAAGAAGAGGCGTTTGACAAGGCAGCCTTTGACGGCGACAGAGTAAGATTCACGATTCCCGCACGAAGCGTGCTTCATCTGGAAGTGACGGTATAAAATCACAATCATAAAAACGATTTGATGTTCAAGTGATTTAAATATATGAGCGAATATAAAAAAATCTGCAGACGCTGTCTTTTTTCGGACATGGGCGAAGAAGCCTACAAAGAAATGATAAGCGCTCATGTGGATATTATAAAAGAAGCGGACAGAACCGATGAAGCGCTTTACAAATCAAGGCTTGATACATGCCGCGAATGCGAAAAACTCAATGCGGGAACATGTGCCTCATGCGGATGCTTCGTGGAGATAAGGGCAGCGCTTAAACGCTCTTCGTGTCCGAACAAAAAATGGTAAAAATTGCATTTTAAAAATGTAAAAAATATAAAGGAGAGATAAATATGGAAATCAAAAAAGTAACAGACCCCTCATTTAAGAAGTACGGTAAGATTATCGAAGGAATTGATTTCTCCGAAATCTTAAAGAATCTCGAAGCTCTTCCCATGCCCGCAGAAGGTGTTGAATACTTCCCCGGCGTAAAAGAACTCGAGAGTACACCTGCAACAAAGATTATTTCCGAAAGCCTTTACGGCGGAATGCCCATCCAGATCGGTATGTGCAACGGCCATAACAAGGCACTTAACGCATGTGAATATCACAGAGATTCCGAAATCAATGTTGCACTCTACGATATGGTTTTGCTTATCGGAGAATTAAAGGATGTTACGGAAGATTTCAAATATGATACATCCAAGATCGAAGCTTTCTTGGTACCCGCAGGCACAGCTGTTGAAATGTATGCAACAACTCTTCACTATGCACCCTGCCATGTGGAAGACAAAGGCTTCAAGGCTGTTGTAGTACTTCCCAAGGGAACCAACTATGACCTCACATTCAAACCCAACGCAACCAAAGAAGACAGACTTCTTACAGCAGTCAACAAGTGGCTCATTGCTCACGAAGACGCTAAAATCGACGGCGCTTTCAACGGCCTCGTCGGAGAGAACATCACAATTTAGTAATATGCGAGCGGTCTTAACCGCACGAAGATAATAAACAAAAGGAGACTTAATATGTACTATATCGGAGTAGATCTCGGTACATCGGCTGTAAAGCTGATCATGATGGAAAAAGACGGTACAATCGTAAGTTCGGTTTCAAAGGAATATCCTTTATACTTCCCCAACCCCGGCTGGTCGGAGCAGAAACCCGAAGACTGGAAAACGGCTGTACTTGAAGGTTTAAAGGAACTCGTTAAAGATTTCGATGCTACACAGGTAGCAGGAATCAGTTTCGGCGGACAGATGCACGGTCTCGTAGTTCTCGATGAGAACGATAACGTTATCAGACCTGCAATTCTCTGGAATGACGGAAGAACTCAGAAGGAAACAGATTACCTTAACAATGTAATCGGCAAAGACGTTCTTTCTGCAGAAACGGCAAATATCGCATTCGCAGGATTCACGGCTCCCAAGATTCTTTGGATGAAAGCCAATGAGCCTGAGAACTTTGCAAAGATTAAAAAGATTATGCTTCCCAAGGATTACATCGCATACATCCTTTCAGGCGTATTCTCAACTGACTATTCAGATGCTTCAGGTATGCTTTTGCTTGATGTTAAGAATAAGAAGTGGTCCAAGAAGATGTGTGAAATCTGCGGCGTAGACGAATCAATGCTTCCCAAGCTTTATGAGTCTTATGAAGTAACAGGTACTGTTAAGCCCGAAATCGCAAAGGAATTAGGATTCACAGACAACGTTAAGGTTTGCGCAGGTGCAGGCGACAACGCAGCAGCTGCTGTAGGAACAGGTGTTGTGGGCGACGGCGGATGCAACATTTCACTCGGTACATCCGGAACAGTATTTATCTCTTCCGCTAAATTCGGAGTTGATGAAAACAACGCACTTCACTCATTCGACCATGCAGACGGTAACTTCCATCTTATGGGATGCATGCTTTCCGCAGC
>CACZOG010000113.1 GCA_902782715.1 uncultured Lachnospiraceae bacterium
GAAAATCTTAAGGCTTTTTGCGAGGCAATAAATAATATCAAGGATTCTGATGAATCCGGTTCAAAGAAAATAACAGATGATTTTCTTTACACGTTAATAAAAGAAAATAAAGAGAAAGCAAACGAATCTCTTTTAAAAGCAAAAGACATAATAAAAGAGGCTCCGATCGCAATAGATGCAACTGCCACACCCAGACCTTTAGGACTTGCAGTGCTTCTTAAGCAATATGGATTCAATGTTAAAAGAATCTACGCAGATGCTTTCGGTCCCAAAGAAAAAGACGCTTTTGGAGAGTTATGTAAACTTGATGGTGATATTGAGATCTTCCCTTTAATGGACCCGACAATGCTCTATGCATCAAATGAAAATGAGGAAAGCAAAAGCGAGTACCTCTGCATCGGACAGAACAGTGCATACTTCTGTCAGACAAGAAAGTTCGTCAACATAGTCGAAGGCGGCGGAATGTACGGTTTTGACGGAATAAGACACCTCGGTGAAATGATGACCGAAGCATATTTAAACGAAAAAGATCTAAAGATAACCATATCACATAAAGGATTGGAGTGTGAAAGCTGCCTATGAATCAAGCCGCAAGAATAATATCCATATATGCCGCAGATACTTCGGGTGTATGCTCCGCTCTTTACGAATACGGCGGAATGACCGTCATCCATGATGCTTCAGGATGCAATTCGACCTACACCACTCACGATGAGCCCAGATGGTATGACAAGAAAAGCATGATCTTCATCTCCGGTATCACCGAAAAAGATGCGGTAATGGGAAACGATGACAAATTCATAGACGATCTGGTGATAGCAGCAAAAGAATTAAAACCTGCTTTTATCGCACTCTGTGCATCTCCTCTTCCCGCAATGATCGGAACAGATCTGGATGCCATTGCGTATGCTGTTGAAGATGAAACAGGCATTCCTTCATTTGCCGTAAAAACTAACGGTATGCAGTCATATATCTCCGGTGCGGACAATGCGTTCCTCGCACTAGCAAAGAAATTTGCAGACTGCAGCGAAGATGAGTTATGTCAACCTGTCAAAAATCCTTTTGTATTTAATATGAATGCAATGAACCTGATGTTTGGAAAGTCCGATACGACTGCCCATACCTCTGCAGACTCTGAATCAAGTCTGCATCCTCAGGAAGACACATTCACGAAAATAAAAGTTAATCTTCTTGGAGTAACGCCCCTTGATTTTCCGAAAAAAGAAAACATCGAGGCTCTCTTTGATTATATAAAAGGATCAGGCTTTGAGCTTAACGCCTGCGTCGGAGTTAACACAGACCTTAACGAATTTAAGAAACTTCGTAAAGCAGATGTTAATCTTCTTTTATCATCAACGGGAAAATCACTGGCTGATTACCTTTATAAAGAGTATGAAATACCATGCGTTACAGGAGTGCCTTACGGAGAGACTCTTCCGAAATTAATTAAAGATTTCCTTAAATTAAGCTTTGAAAAGAAGATAAATATCCCGATTCCTAATTTGATCCGTGATAACGATTGTGAGGCATCTGACGACGAGATAAAAAGGATCATTGATATTCATAAAAAGCCTTTCGATAACAACGTAAATAAACCCTTAACGGGCAAAGTCGCAATCCTCGGAGAAAGCATCTTAAGCACTTCTTTAGCTTCTGCGCTTTTACTTGATCTTGGAATCAAAGCAACCGTTATCGAAACCGTGGGTGAAGGTGATCTTTCGGTTATTTTATCTGATGACAAACGCTTTGAAGACGAGAATCTTCTTGAAAGAGATTTAAAGAATTACGATACGATAATCGCAGATCCCATGTTCAAACCTATATGCATGGAAAAGAGATTCATTTCTCTTCCTCACGAAGCATTCTCGGGAAGATGTTATACAAAGGAAGCACCAAATATCATCAATTGTGCATTGGATTTATTCAACTGATATACTGATGCGAAAAAAATAATTATTATCTGCAATACGGATAACAAAAGTTCGGAGTAAAAAATGATCAAAATAGCAATTTACGGAAAAGGCGGTATCGGAAAATCCACCGTCACATCAAATCTTTCGGCAGCACTTGCCTACCTCGGAAAAAGAGTCATCCAGATAGGATGCGATCCGAAAGCGGATTCAACAGCCAATCTTTTATCGGGAAATCCCGTATTCCCCGTAATGAATTATATGCGTGATTACGACAAAGAGCCCGAATCTCTGGAGGAGATTTCAAAAGTCGGATACGGCGGAGTTTTATGCATAGAAACAGGCGGACCCACTCCCGGTCTCGGATGTGCGGGACGCGGGATCATTACCACCTTTTCACTGCTTGAAGAATTAAAACTTTTCGAGAAATTTAAACCCGATGCCGTTCTTTACGACGTACTCGGAGACGTTGTCTGCGGCGGTTTCGCAGCACCCATTCGTGAAGGTCTCGCAAGCAAGGTTATCATTGTAACCTCAGGCGAGAAAATGGCACTCTACGCAGCCGGAAACATCAATTCCGCAGTAGAGAATTTCAAGGAAAGAAGCTATGCGAATGTAAGGGGAATCGTTTTTAACAGAAGAAATGTTTTAAACGAGGAAGAAAAGGTAAAAGAATTCGCAGCATCACGCGATCTTTCGATAATAGCCGATATTCCAAGAAGCGATGACATCATTCGTTTCGAGGACATGGGCAAAACCGTTATCGAAGGCGACCCTTCCCTTGATGTAAGTCAGAGATTTATCGATCTGGCAAAGCTTCTCATCGCCGAAGACGAAGCGGAGAATAACAGATAATCATTTGAAATCATTTATCAACAGAAAAATCTTTTAGATTTTAACATCAGAACAATTACTTATATTTTTACAGAGTTATATATGGAAAATGCATTTTATCAAACAGCAAAAGAAATAGTTAATGCAGGTTACGATAACCTGCCGACGGAACTGGTGTCCTCAAAACACCTTATATATTCCTCGCCCGCAACCTTGTCTTTTAACTCTCCCGGTGCAAAAGGCTTCGGCGTAAAGCGTGCGGGACTTGCGGTACCCGAATCGGTAATGCTTCTTGTATCTCCGGGTTGTTGCGGAAGGAACACATCACTTTTTAAATCCTCTCCCGAATACAGGGACAAGTTCTTTTTCCAGCTTCTGGATGATACTGATATCGTAACGGGAAGACATCTTATGAAGATCACCAACGCAGTAGACGAGATGCTCGAAGTCCTTGATAAAAGACCTTCCGCCATCATGATCTGCATCACATGCGTTGATGCACTTCTGGGCACCGATATGGAGAGAATCTGTCGTAAGGTTACGGATAAAACAGGCATTCCCTGTGTGGCATGCTACATGTATGCATTAACCAGAGAGAAACGTCTCTCTCCGATGGCTTACGTTCGTACTTCCGTTTATTCTCTTTTGGAGAAAACAAAAAGAGAAAACAGGGATATGAATATCCTCGGATTCTTCACTCCGCTTAACGATTCAAGTGAGCTTTATACACTTTTAAAAGATGCGGGAATCAAAAATATCCGTGAGCTTTCGAGATGCAAAACATTCGATGAATATAAAGAGCTTTCCAAAGCCAATTTTAACCTTGTTTTAAATCCCGAGGCAAGACATGCGGCACAGGATATGCAGGAGCGATTGTCAATCCCTTTTATCGAGATCTTGCGTCTTTATCAGCCCGATAAGATCCACAATCAGTATCTTCTTTTAAAAGATACTTTAGGCGTTGATTTTGACGACACGCCTTATTACGAAAATACCAAAAAGATAATAAAAGATTTCAAGGATAAGTACGGAGAATTAAGATTTGCCGTCGGAGAAATCTTAAACGGCGATGCGATCGAGATCGCACTCATGCTCATAAAAGAAGGCTTCAAGGTCGAATGCGTTTTCGCAACGATCGGTGAGCTTAATTACAGATTCTTAAAAGTACTTGCACAACTATCGCCCGAGACCAAGATCTATTCGAACCTCTCTCCCACGATGTTGGGTTACGAGAATGATGAAATCGACTGCTACATCGGTTCCGACTGCAAATACTATTTTGACGACAAACCCGGCATCGAATGGTGCGAAGATACCGAGCCTTTCGGTTATCAGGGAGTAAACGATCTGTTCACAGCCCTTGATGCGGCATTAAGCAATAATTAATGCATTTACCGGAAAGAAGCTTGTCACTTTAAAGGAGTTATAATGAAAAAATTCTTAAAATATATGTCCCCTTTTGCACCCGACCAGTCAGGCGCATGCTCGGTTTTCTATGAATTCGGCGGACTCATCGTAATCTGTGATGCGGGCGGATGCGCAGGAAACATCTGCGGCTTCGACGAACCCAGATGGTTCGATAAGAAAAGCGCCGTATTCAGCGCAGGTCTTCGTGATATGGATGCGATAATGGGACGTGATGATAAATTAATAGAGAAACTCTCACTCGCATACGATCAGTTAGGCGGTAATTTTGCTCTCATCGTATCAACTCCGGTTCCCGCGGTAATAGCAACTGATATGCGCTCTCTTGAGCGAATGGGCGAGAAAAAGTTGGGCATACCCTGCATCGCTTTGGACTGCACGGGTACGCACTATTACGATAACGGCGAGGAAAAAGCCTGGCTTCGTCTTTTCGAAACCTTTGCAAAGGATAAAAAAGACACAGTAAAAGGCCGTATCGGAATCCTCGGTGCAACACCTATGGAGACAGGTTTTAAATCAGGCGATTCATTAAAAGAATTACTGCCACGTTTAAACGACTCCTCTTCAGACGCCGGCGAATATGTGATCTATTCAATGGGCAGCACTCTGGAAGATGTCAAAGATGCTTCAACATGTGAAAAAAATATCGTCATTTCTTCTCAGTCTTTAAAAGCTGCAGAATATCTGAAAGAGACATTCGGTATTCCTTACGAAATAAAATATCCTTTTATTCCTGAGGATATTATCGAAAATGTTAAAAAAGAAGTTTCGGGAAATATACTCATCATCAGATCACAGTTTGCCTCAAACGAATTAAGAAACATCATCAAAGATTCTTCAGTCGATACGGAAATGATCGACTGTGCGACCTGGTTTTCTTTAAACAAAGAATATGCCGAAGATAACGACACTGCTCTCTTAGGCGAAGACGATCTGACGGATCTTTTAAAAGAAAAAGAATATGATACGATCATCGCGGATTCAGACTGCCTCAATCTTTTAAAGAGTGTCGGTTTTACGGGCAGATTCATCGATTATCCGGAGTTTGCCGTATCCGGCCGAGGATTTGATTTTACCGGAATCATTTAAGGAGTATACATTTTGAATACTTGTGTCATAAGAGTATACGGAATAGTTCAGGGCGTCGGCTTCAGGCCTTTCGTAAGCCGCGTATGCCTCGATAACAGCATAAAAGGCAGCGTTTCAAACAAAGGCTCCTATGTCGAAATTCATGCGCAGGGAGGCAATACAGACGCTCTCTTTGATGCCCTTAACCATCACGCACCGAAGCGTTCCGTAATACTTGAAATCATAAAAAAATATGC
>CACZOG010000114.1 GCA_902782715.1 uncultured Lachnospiraceae bacterium
ACTTCTTATCGTAAGAACGGATATATATGATGAAATAAACGAAAAAGTGTCTAAGCACGGCGTTTTTGTTATGGCCAAACCCATGAGTAAACCACTGGTTGAAATGGCACTTAACTGGATGGCAAGTTCAAGGGAAAGACTCAGAAAATCTGACAAGAAAGCAACTTCCATCGAAGAGAAGATGGAAGAGATCAGACTTGTCAACAGAGCCAAATGGATCCTTATCAACGAATTAAAAATGGGCGAACCCGAAGCTCACAGATACATTGAAAAACAGGCTATGGATCAGTGTATCTCCAAACGTCAGGTTGCCCAGAATATAATCAAAACTTATTCTTAATTAATCTTTAAGTGCGACGGTCATGTTCTCGATCGCATCTCTGAGCACGGGATGCTTGATAACAAAATGAATGTTGGGATGGTTGCTTTTCGAAAGAAGCGCCCATTTGCCGCGTACTATCGTTATCTGAATATTCTTAAAAGGGTTTGCATCGGACTTGATAAGTGTGTAATTCGGATGCGCCTTTGCGAATTCTTCTGTTCTCTTTAAGTGATATTCATACTCTTCATAAGTGTAATATATCTGTTTCGTACAAAATGACTCTGTAAGAAGAATATAGGGCTTTTTTTCTTCGAAGTTTTCACGTGTAATGTCAACAATTTCATCAGTGATCGTTGAAGTCTCGAGGACCTTCTCCATGGCTTTTTTGACGGCATTGTAGTAGATCAGCAGATAATGCTGTTCTTCCTCTTTTATTCCGTTTTTGCTCATAATGTTGATAAGTGTCTGCTCATCCAGAGTGTAGATCGGAAGAGAAGTATATCTGTGAAGAATGCCTTTGGGACAGTTTATAGTGGTTGCCAGGAATTCGGCAAATTCATAATTTTCCTCCATCGTATATATTTCCATAAGAGGCAGTGCCTTTTCCAGAAGGAAGTTACAGTAATCGTTGAACATTGCAACTTCGTCTTTTTTACGCGTGAGGTAATAGTGACCTTTGTCATGATGACCTGCTATGCATTCGCCGTACATTGCAGCCTCTCCGGAGGCATAGTGAAGATGCCCGTAAACACTGTTTCCGGGATCCTTGAAATAATAAGGTTTTACAAGCCCTGTCATGTATAAAGGGATCCAGCCTTCGAGACCGAGCATGAGTTCGTCGAAAGGACGGTTGAGCGTATGAATGATATTGATCTGAAGTCCTTTTTTAAGGATGACCGCGATGCCGAACATCCATTTTTTAAGGAACTCCTCATCCTTTGACATGTCTTCCATCGGCATGTCGTTACAGATCGTAACGGGCTTTTTGGATTTGGAAAGAACTGTCGATTTAAAAAAGTCGAGTTCGCCTTCACGCATCTCTTTTATTCCAAAATATGATTTTCTGGTATTTACCTGAAAAGGAACGGTCGGGATCTTGATGTCGTTAAAATGTATTGCCTCGGTAAATTCGTCGAGGTTAAAATCATCCAGTTTGTTTAAGAATGAAGACGGATCGACATGCAGGGAGGCCGGAGCCATTGAATCGGTAAGAAGCCACTCGTTTAAAAGCTTCTGATATGAGGCATTGTCGGACAGTTCTTTGGGCTCGATCCTCAAAAGCGAAGCTATTTTTTTAAGATCCTCTTCACTCTTGTAATGCTCTATCGTGTAATTTACCACTTTTCCGACAAAGGCAATCGCATCATAGGGCTGACGTTTGTTGGCACGAACACGCGAAATGTAGGACGGGTCGTAATTAAGAGATGCCGCCAGTTCCGAAGCGTTCATGTTCAAAGAATCCACCAGAAGATTGAAACGACCGGCCGTTTTGGAGAAGTCATATTCTTTTACGCACGATCTGAACTCGTCAACTATCTGTTCCGAAGTGATATTTTCGATGTTTTTTCGTCTGGCAAGTTTTTCTAGTGATACCGCAAGGGTTTTAATTACATCAGAATTTTTTGAAGGAACACGTTCGCCTTTTCTGTAACGGCTTATCGATGCATTTGATATCGAAGATGCCTCCGCAAGTTCCTTGGAAGTACAGCCTATTTTCTTGATATATGAGTTCAGGCAGTCGCAAAATTCCATCTTTTGAGTGTCTCCTTTTTGTCATTTTTATATCATTAATTATAGTATACTACATATCTCAATGATGGACAAGGTGTCATTGACAAAAACGGAAAACGTGTTGTGAATTTCCGGAAAAACACTAAAATAAGGACATATCAATAATTCCGATTCGTCAAACGATTCATATACAGCCGCATCAGGATTCGGAAAACGGACAGCGTTCCCATAACAGGGGAAAAAATATCGAATGTTATTCGTATTGTTGTTTGTAAGCGGAGCTCTGTTCGAGTGATGGCTTGAATTCAGTTTTGGAGAATGAGGAATAAAGGGGAATAGATATATATAAAAATAAGGTGAGGAACGAAAATTCCTCACCTTATTTTTGTCTTCTCAAACGCTGAATATAAGTATTTTATTATATACATAACAGATAAGTATGTTATAATCTATTAGTTGAATAGGCAAAAAAAGGAGCAGTTATGAAAATTACCGAGATATATCAGAGCAAAAAGAATGTACTGTCGTTTGAGATCTTTCCTCCCAAAAAAGATGAGGAACTTGACAACATAGAACCGACACTCGAAATTCTTTCGGATCTTCATCCGGATTATATTTCGGTTACCTTCGGCGCGGGCGGACATGCCAACAATTCAAAGACCATATCGCTCGCAAGAAAGATAAAAGAAAAATACAATATCGAGCCCGTGGTTCATCTTACGGGTCTTTACTACGATGAGAATGAAATAGATGATTTTGCCAGAGAGATCAAAGATGCGGGCATTGAGAATATCCTGGCTTTAAGAGGAGACATCAATCCCACTGTTCCCAAGAAAGATGTATTTCCTCATGCATCCGATCTGATCTCTTATCTTAAGGGTTCGTATGATTTCTGTATCGCCGGAGCATGCTATCCCGAGATCCATCCCGAATCGGCTGACAGGATCGAAGAGATGAAGAATTTAAAGAAAAAGGTTGATGCGGGAGCAGAGATCCTTTTATCCCAGCTCTTCTTTAACAACCGGACTTTCTATGATTTTACAGAGACATGTAAGATCGCGGGAATGGATGTTCCCATCACACCCGGTATCATGCCTGCGCTTAACGGTGCACAGATCAACAGAATGGTCACAATGTGCGGCGCGACTCTGCCTGAGAACTTCAAGAGGATAATCACGAAGTTCGGAGACAATAAGGAAGCACTTTTCGATGCGGGAATGGCTTTTGCGTTAAGCCAGATAATCGACCTTCTCGCACATGATGTTGACGGAATTCATCTTTATACGATGAACAACCCCACGGTTGCAAAGAGAATTTGTGAAGGCGTAAAGAATATCGTAAATATTTGATCATGACCAAAGAAGAGATTTTTAACAGAATATTTCCGTTAGCATGCAGATATATGAGAGCGGATGTTTTAAAGATTGATAAGGAGTTCTCCGATAAGGCATTCGAGGCTTTCAAACTTCTTACTAAAGATGTTCGTTTTAAAGGCCTTGACGAGACGGTTAAAACTGTCGATATCTTTAACCTGCAGCCTGAGCTGACAGGCAGGTCCGAGGATTTAAGTTTCTATCTTGAAGGATGCGAAGAGGCGGTCATCATGGCCACCACGCTCGGGGTGGATGTCGATTCACACTCGAAGAAACTCCAGGCTACAGACATGGGCTTTGCGGTGATCTACGATTCTCTCGCATCTTCTTATCTGGAGTTTTTAACCGACGAATTTGAAAAGGAATTAGATCTCGGGGAACATACATTCAGATTTGCTCCCGGATACGGAGATATTCCGATCGAACTCAATTACATCATTATAGATTCTTTCGGTATTTCCAAGAAAATAGGTATATATAAGGCATCAAACAATCTCATGCTTCCGCAGAAATCCATGATCACAATGTGCGGACTCGGAAAACAGAGCGTTCCGACCTGCAGAAACTGCATAAGATTGAATTCATGTTCGTTAAGAAAAGATAATTTAAGATGCTACAATTCATAAGGATAAAAATATGAGTAATTTACTAGACCTGCTGGGACAGAAAACACTGTTTTTTGACGGAGGAATGGGTACGCAGCTTCAGGCAAGAGGCCTCGGAGTGGGAGCCATTCCCGAAGAACTTAATATAGACAGACCTGAACTTCTTGTGTCCGTTCACGAGGATTATCTAAACGCGGGAGCTGATTTTATCACTACCAACACATTCGGCGCAAACGCGCATAAGATGGCCAGGGCGAAGTATAAAAACACCGAGATGATCAAGGCTGCCGTACAGATAGCCGATACGGCCAGAAAGAACTTAGGCAGAGAGAACGATTCCTATATCGCACTTGACATAGGACCCATCGGAGAACTTCTCGCACCCATCGGAACTCTTTCTTTTGACGATGCTTACGAGCTTTTTAAAGAGCAGATCGAATGCGTAAAAGACGATATAGACGTTGTCATTTTTGAAACATTCGGTGATCTTTATGAATTAAAAGCAGGCGTTCTTGCGGCAAAGGAAACATGCGACAAGCCTGTTTTTGTTTCCATGTCTTTTGATAAAAGTGCAAGAACTCTGACCGGAACCAATCCGGAGACATACATAAATGTAATGGAAGGTCTTAAAGTCGATGCCATCGGCGTTAACTGTTCTTTAGGACCTAAGGAACTTGAACCCGTTATTAAAACACTTTTGGCAAAAAGCCATGTTCCCGTACTCATTCAGCCGAATGCGGGACTTCCTTCGCTTAAAGACGGAAAGACCGTGTTTGAATTAACGCCCGAAGATTTCATTGCGGCACTTGCCAATGTGCGCGATGAAGGTATTGCAATGATAGGCGGATGCTGCGGTACAACTCCGGCTTTTATTAAGGCACTTAAGGAAAACTTCCCCGCAAATGTTAAGCAGAGAGAAGTACCTTACAGAACGGCTGTATCAAGTTCGACTACCACGGTATATCTTGATGAAAGCGTAAGAGTCTGCGGCGAGAGACTTAATCCCACGGGAAAGAAGAAACTTCAGGCAGCGCTTCGCGAAGAAAACTACGATCTTCTCATTTCGGAAGCTATCGCACAGGAAGATGCGGGTGCAAGAGTACTCGATGTTAATGTGGGACTTCCGGGAATCGACGAAGCTGCGGTAATGAAGAAGATAATTCCCATGCTTCAGGAAGTTGTATCGATCCCTCTGCAGATCGATTCATCAAGCGCAGAGGCCATCGAGGCAGCATGCAGAGTGTATAACGGCAAACCGCTTATCAATTCCGTTAACGGTAAAGACGTGGTAATGGATGCGGTATTTCCCGTTGCAGTCAAATACGGCGGAGTCGTGATCGGTCTAACTCTTGCCGAAGAAGTTCCCAAACTCTGCGAAGAAAGAGTTGCGATCGCAAAGAAGATAATCAAAAAGGCCGAAAGTTACGGCCTTACCAAGAAAGATCTGGTAATAGACTGTCTGACACTTACGGTATCTGCTCAGCAGGCCGAAGCTTCTCAGACACTTGATGCGTTAAAAGAAGTTACCGCAATGGGACTTTCGTCAACGCTGGGAGTATCGAATATTTCATTCGGTCTTCCCAATAGACCGCTTATCAACAGAACCTTCCTGACGCTTGCAATGCACAGCGGCTTAAAGATGCCCATCATCAATCCGCTTGACCGTTCCTTAATGGACTGCATCGATGCGTTCAACGTGATCTACAATGTGGATGAAGGCTGTATCGAATATATCAAGAATCAGGAGAATGCACCCGTTCAGACGGTTGTTGTCACAGCACCTGCGGGCGGTTCGGCTGCACCTGCATCAGGCGCACCTGCATCTTCGCCTTCCGGTAAGAAAGACGTCGGATTCTGCATTGCCAAGGGTCTTAAAGATGAAGTTGCCAACATTACCAATCAGGAACTTGAGAGCACTGACCCCATGGTTCTTATAAATGAAACGATCATTCCGGCTTTAAACAAGGTCGGTCGTGATTATGACTCGGGAAAGATATTCCTTCCTCAGCTTATTCAGGCAGCAGAGACTGCCAAGGTCGCTTTTGCCGAAGTTCAGAAGCATTTTACCGTAAGCGGCGAGAAGAAAGGTCCTGTTCTTATCTGTACCGTAGAAGGTGATATCCACGATATCGGAAAGAATATCGTTAAAGTTGTCTGCGAAAGTTACGGCTACGAGATCATAGACCTCGGAAAAGACGTTCCCGTGGATGCGGTTGTCGA
>CACZOG010000115.1 GCA_902782715.1 uncultured Lachnospiraceae bacterium
GAGGGCATACTCGATATTTAGAATCAAATCTTTCCATACAAGAATAGCATCTTGTTATCATGGCATTTATCTCACTTACTAAACTTAATCTTTGATATTTCTATAAAACCATTGTCTTCTCATCATCATCGTCGTCATTGGAAGATGAATTAGAGGAATTCCATATAACTGCGGTTTTTTCGTCATCGTCATCAGTCGAAGATGCGGATGTGTTTGATGAATTCCACATAACAGCAGTCTTCTCATCGTCATCGTCAGTTGTTGATGCAGACGAATTGGAAGAATTCCACATTACTGCAGTCTTTTCATCATCGTCATCAATCACTGTATTTGCACTCGGACTGACTTCAGTTTTTTCATCAACTTCAGTTACAATACCTGCGTTCTCGGCAACTTCTGTCTTCTCAAGATCATATCTTCTTTCTGTTCTTTCGGGATCGTCGGAAACTAAGGGCTTGTTCGTATCCACAATAGAAACAGCTTTCAGATCTTTATCTTTGCCTTTAGCTTTCTTTTCTTTGACTTTCTTTTCAGGCTTTTCTGCTGATTTGCCTTCTATTTTGTCACGCTTCTTCTGTTCTTTTTCGATTTCTTTGAGACGTTTCTTCTTCTCTTTTTCCTGAAGTTTCTGAATCTTCTTTCTCTTCTTGATGGTTTTCTTGTCTCCGCCGTATTTCTCGGTATAAATCTCTTTTATCTCGGATTTTTCCTCAACAAAAGGTTCTACGCCTTCTTCACAATGCGGGCATTTCTCACCGTATTCATCGGCATCGTAATAATGATTATTCTTGCATTTTACTACTTTCATTTAACTCTACTCCTCTATTATCACCGCTATGGCAGAATAATTATCCATGTGTGTTCCGATTCCGTTTTGAAGCACGATCTTTTGCATGCTTTCAACCCATTCTTTTGCGGAGGATGCTTTGCTTAAGCATTTCTCCATTTCCTTCTCTGTTATCAGTTCCCAGAAGCCGTCAGAACAAAGTAAAAAGGCATGTTTCCTGTGATACTTGAGAACGATCTCATCGCCTATCTCGAAATTGTCATCATCCCACTCAATACCCATAACCTTTAGCAGTCTGTTTCTGTCGGGATGGTGTCTTATGTCCTTTTCCTTAATCTCCCTTGCCGCTACCAGCATCTGAGGAACGCTGTGATCCATTGTTCTTTCTTTGAATTTATTTTTGTAAAAATAATATCCTCTGGAATCACCGACATGAGCATATTTAGCTACAATGTCGTTTATGTATAAGATAACGAGTGTTGTTTTCATCCCGTTAACTTCATGCAGTTCTTTCTGCTTCTCGATAAGCTTATCCTGGCTGTCGAGAATAGCCTGTTCTATCCAATGCTCGGATGATTTTCCTCTGTAATTTTCAAGAACCGCCTCTGTAACAAGCTGTGAGGCAACTTCACCTTTGCCGTGGCCTCCAAGCCCGTCGCAAAGAACGAAACAATATTCGTTGTTAGAAGGATTTGCATCAAATCCAACGTAATCCTCGTTATTGTCTCTCTCACCCTTATCCGTGAATACATAATAATCTACCATATAATCCCCCTATTATGAATCATAACCTTCATATATCTTTTTAATTGTCTTTTTCCTGTTGATTCTGAAAATAACGGAAAGAACAATTTCGAGCACGAACGAAACTGCAAATATGCCAATTCCTATATATAATAATAATATTCCCGACATACGCTTATTCTCCTTCTATCCAGTTTCCGTCAATAAGTTTCTGATAATCCTGATCCAATAATTGAACTTCGGGATCCGTCTTTCCTTTAGACTGTTCTTCATACTTTGACTTCGTATCGTTGTAATATTCTACAAACTTAGAATAATCCCTATCTTTCTCGTCTTTCTGATTCTGTATTTCAAGTTCAAGAAATGCCATTCTTTTGACTGTAATGTAGTTCTCGGAATAGTCCTTCTGCATCTGCTCCATAAAAGAAAGAGCTAATTCGGTATTCTCTAAATATGAGCATAAAATAATAACGTTATTATAAGTACTTATATTGGCCCATCCGGTATCAATTAACGCTTTGTAATTATCGATTGCCTTCTCTGCATAAGCGCTGTCGCCTGATATTGAATATCCGGTGCCGCATGCATCCGCAAGAATGTTGATCAAATAACTTCTGTACTCTAATCCGACGGTCAAAATGCCTTCGTCCAGAAATGATATAGTCTTATCAATATTCTCAATTGTATTATCCTTCATCATAGCTTTTGCGCATGTGGAATATGCGCGCATTTTCTTGTAATCGTCTTGAGAATACTCAATGCTTTGCTTAAGGCTGTTCTCTGCATCAGAATAATTGCCTTCAGCATATTCAATTTCGCCTTTAGCAAGATAAATAAAAGATTTCTCTGCACCATGCTCTTCAGCCGAAGCAAGAGCATTCTTTGCATCGGATGTTCTTTCTATTTTAGCTAAGCTTATAGCATAATCAGTATAAATATTGCCGTCATTTGAATCATGCTGTATGGCTTTCTCAAAGCTATCTGCAGCCTCTTCATACAGATCCAATGCATAAAAGGAATTTCCTTCAATGTAATACAAACGTGAATTTGTTTCCGAAGAAATAAGAATGCTGCCTGATGAATGAATCTGTTCGATATAATCTATATCCTCTTCGTACTTTTTAGATACGAAAAGGAATCGTGCTCTCTGATAATATGCTTCTTCCCGATCGGGGAATAATGATACTGCCAAGTCATATGTTTCCTGAAATTCTTCGTAAGAATCTCCTGCTGCATATCCTTCCAGTTGAACTATGTAATCATCATACAGATCGCTTTTCTCAAGTTTCATCCGCTGATAACCATATGAACACAATCCGATTCCGACAATCATGAAAAGGAATAATACAATTCTGACAATTGCCTGAGAAGCTATCATCATCTTATATTTCTTTTCTTTTTTATAAATATTATTTAACGCTTTCAGCATTTCTCCGGCAGAAGCAAATCTGTCTTTGGGATTAATGCTTAAAGCTTTATTTAAAATATAAAGGTATCCCTCACTTGTATTGGCTTTCAAAACTTTGTTATCAGCCTTATCAAGTCTTATTCCGGTATAAAGATGATATAAGGTTGCACCAATACTGTATACATCGGTTTGTTTATCGATGGGAATCTTAAGAATATCCTCTTCCTTGCTTACAGGCTTGGCCATTGCACCTGCTTCATCAAAAACCTGTGTTTCTTCACTTGAATATACTTCAGTCTCTTCACTTGTGTAGACTTCCGTTTCTTCAGAAAGATCCGCTGATGATTTAAGACCGGCATTTCCGGATTTTACTGCGTTAGATATTCTGAAAAATGCCTCCATCTGTTCGGGCGCACTGTATCCTCTGGAGCAGCCGGTTGTATATGCAGATTTTCCTTCAGAGATACCCGAGATATTGAAGTCAATAAGGCAGATATTGTCTTCCGGTGTAAGCATGATATTATCTGGTTTGATATCGCCATGGATAACGGGAATTCTTTGAGAATGAAGATATTCAACAGCTTCGCATAACTGCTTTCCGTATTTGATTACCTGGCTTTCCTTAAACTTCCTGCCTTCGTTAAGCAGTTTCTGTAGCGAAACACCCTCGATATATTCCATAACGGTATAACTAATACCGTCAATAACAAAATAATCATAAACCTGAGGAAGATAAGAATGTTTTAGATTCTTAAGAATATCTACTTCAGTACGTCTGTCGTTAATATTTACAAAATCATGAATTTGTTTAATTATTACTTTCTTTTGAAGACGCTTATGAAAAGCAAGCATGACGGTTCCACCGCCACCCTTGCCTATAGTTTCTTTTATTTCATAAGTCTCCAAAGGTGAATTCATGTCCATAGAAAAATCATTCCTTATAACAAGTAAATCTAATATAAGTCTGCAAAATCATAATACCAGTAACCTGTGATTCTGATCTTATCTTTTAAAGCGTAATCGCTCGGAATATCGAACGACCAATGCAGATTATCACCCTCAATACTTGCGTTAATTCTGCATAGTTCACGGTAATTGGAATTTGTTTTAGATGTTGCCAATGTTCCTTTTCTTGATGAATTACTTATATTCGGTCTTCCCATTTCTCCGATTCCGTCTACATATTCGACATCTTCATAAGCCGGATCGATCGAATAAGATGCAATAAAATAGTTACTGCCATCAGTAAATTCAACTTCAGCCGCCTCAATATCAGGAATCGCTTCAACATAATATTCTGATGTGCCCCTTGAGTTAAGAGCATTTATCGTCTCACTCATGTTTACTGTTATTTCAACATGGTTACCGTCAACTTTATAAGAAACATCTCGATTTGAACCCCCGCCATAATCGGGTGCCGAATCAACTCCTTCATAACTTCCCAATGCAGGTTCAGGTTCAGGTTCGGGCTCAGGCTCGGGTTCAGGCTGAGGCTGTCTTTCTTCTTTTACTTCATCTTCAGCGTCAGCTGTCTGCTCGTTTTCATTGTTTTGTTCCTGAGATACATCATCCTTATTGTCTGAAGAAGCTTTATCGCCTTCATCTTTATCTTCCGTGTTATTGTCTTCAGATTTATTAGAATCATCACTTACCGATCCGGATTCTTCATTATCCTCAGGATCATCTTCCTGCTCAGCTTCTTCTTTGATCTTTTCAATCAGGTCATCTATCTCATCCATGAGATCGTTTATTTCTTCAGAATTCGTTTCTTTATAACCCTGCTTTAAAATGTTTCTTCCTTCTTCAAGGTATTCCTCGGCTTTTTCGTAGTTGCCTTCTGCTTCACTTTGTTCAGCAAGGCTTATATAGATATTGCCCAATGAAATGTAGGCCTCTTCGCATTTAGGATCAAGTTCTATAACTTTTTCGTAAGCTAAGATTGCATTATCATAATCGAGTTCACTTACATATTTCTCGCCAAGCGACAGCTGGTTCTTAAGTTTTCTGTCAGAAGCTCCATGCAGGAAAATAAAAGCAAATGCAGCCGCACAAAGTGCAAGAAAAATAACAACAATCACTCCGACAACAGCCAGAATAATCGGCAATTTGCTCTTCTTTTTAGTAATGTTCGCAGATTCATTTTCCTGATTTTCAGTTGTTCCCATCTTGTTTCCCCTTTTGAAATAAACACAATTATCTATTATATGCTATAATTAAATAATCAAATTTACGAAATGGATTAAGCAA
>CACZOG010000116.1 GCA_902782715.1 uncultured Lachnospiraceae bacterium
TCCGCCGTGT
This sequence comes from uncultured Lachnospiraceae bacterium, assembly GCA_902782715.1. GTDB lineage: Bacteria > Bacillota > Clostridia > Lachnospirales > Lachnospiraceae > UBA3766. Next base: position 11 of record CACZOG010000116.1, read on the forward strand.
TCTCAGCCTTTAAGAAATCCAGAACCGTATCGCTTAATTTATCCCTTGTCGCACTAACGCAGCCCGCGGGTTTGTTAAACATATAATATCGGTATTTCTCAAATACAACCGGCTTCGAATCAAGGGTTACTTCATCGGAATCGGGATCGATCTTGTCTTCGGCGCCCGAAGCGGTCGTACCGTTAACTTTTACCCTTCCCGCTTTGATCATTTCCTTGACTTTTGTTCTTGATTCACCGGTTGTGTTGGCAAGATATTTATCCAGTCTTATCCTGTTCATTTCTCACCTTTTCCACCTGATCGTATATTTCCTTGGGCAGTGAATCCAGAGGTTCGGGTTTGGGCTTGGCCGTATAGAATCCCTGAATGTAATCGACTCCCGCCTGAGCAACGGTACGGAGTTCTTCCTGTGTTTCGACACCCTCGCCTACAACACGCATATCGTTAAGTCTCGCAAATTCAATGATATTGCTGATAAACAGCTGCTTGTTGGAATCCTTGTAAATATCCTTTATAAGGAAACGGTCTATCTTAACAATATTCGGAGTGTATCTTAAAAGATTCTGGATATTGCTCTGTCCCGAGCCGTAATCGTCAACGGCAAGCTGACCGTTCATCTCATCCACGGTAAGTGTCTTTATCTTGAAAAGTTCGTTGTCCGAGATCGAATTCTGTTCGGTGATCTCGAATACACAGTACTGGATGTAGCCTTTGTATTTCTTGGTAAACACCTTAAAGTCGGCATCGTTTAGGAAATGTCCGGGAATACTGTTTATGAAGATCCTTCTTCCCTTGAACTTCTCGAAATGCTCTACAAAATAATCCATGATTCCGAAAAGCGTCATTTTCTCGAGTTCGTAAAGTTTCTTGTATTTTGCGGCAGTCTGCAAAAGAACAAGCGGAGCCACATCAACGCCTCCGGACGTTCTCATTAAAGCTTCATATGCATAGATCTCGCCGCTTGCGACATCGACTATCGGCTGGAAATAATATGTCAAAAGATTCTTGTTGAGTACCAGCATGAGATCATCGTAATGATCCTTGGAATCATCAGCGATAGCATCTTCGATGTAACTCTTTCTCTTGTCCTTTAGAATATTAAGATACAATTCTCCGTACGCAAGTCTCATCATCGAACGAAGATCCGACTCCCAGCCTTTAGCCGATAAAGTAAAGCCGAAATTCATTTCAAAACTGTAATCTTTGAAATGAACCGCATTGTAATTCTCCACTGCGCTTAAAAGAGTATTAAGCTCATTGTTCATGATGGTCTCGGCAGAAACGGGATCGTCAAGATCGCCCGTGTAATCCACTAAAACAAACTCATCATCTGCAGTACGTGCAATGAATTTCTTTCTGCCCGTATTTCTTGAAAATACGCTTGCAACAAGATTTACCGCTTCTTCGATCTCGCCTACGCCGAAATTCTCGTAGATGTATTTGTATCTGTCGAGTTTAAAGATCGCCATGGCAACGGCAGTCTCGTGATTTTCTTTCTTGGATGAGAACTCTTCGAACCATTTTTCGAGGCCTTTAAGGTTTGCTATCTGTGTCATCTGATCAAGGAATGCCGCCTGCTCGAGTTCCATCTGCATTCCCTTCTGGATCATTCTGGTATAAACGGTTCCGAAGGAAAGATTGAGTGCTCTCGACATTCTGTTGACACGGTTTGCCATGAATTCGATATTATCGGTTTTATAAAAATACAGACCGTACTGATAGTCCTCAACGTAAAGAGCATTAACGACAAATACTGTATTGTCTTCTATCCAGTCGAGTGCATTCGGAACGATCATCTTAAGGTCATCTTCCATAAGACCGAATTCCTCATCACTCTCCGAAGAAAGGATCACGTACTCATTCGAATAATCGATGTCGAGATTGCTCTTATACATAATGTTAAGAGATTCAAAAAGCATAGATTTAATGCATAAGTACGATTTATCACCAAGGTTGTAATCAACCAGCGCTTCAAGCATTTCGGGAACGTTCTCACACATTAAGAACTTGTCGGCGCCCGCAAAAACATCGGATTCATGCGATGAGAATTCTCTGTTGATCCTCATGCACTCTGCCATCTTGCGTCTGTAATCGCTGAAATCTTCTTCCGAAGGACAGCCGCAGGATTCATTATAGATAACCCTGTACGGAACCTTAATGATTCTTCTTTCCGCAATGTTATCAAAAATCTCATCGAGAAGATTTGCGCAGGCAGATGCCTCCCCCTCGATATTTCTTCTGATTGTGGTTATGTTCGGAACAAAATATTTGCCTTCTTCAATACCGTCAAATCCGGTAACGATAACATCCTTGGGAACAGAATAATTCAGTTCGGCAAGTCTTCTGCATACCGCCATTGCCATGATGTCACTTGCACAGATAATGGCTTCGGGCGGTCTCTTTTTTAGTCTTAAAAGAAGATTAAGTTTTTCGATGGTCATGGTGTCTTTGAATTCACCATACGCAACCATGGAATCATCAAAAGTAATGTTCTCGTCTCCGAGAGCTCTTTTAAAGCATGCCAGTCTGTCCAGAGTGTCCGGATCCCATCTGTATCCGCCCATGAAGAACACATCCCTGGCTTTATGATCCTTGATGACATGTCTGATAAGATTCCTGTAGGAAGTTTTATAATCGTCGCTTACACAATAACATCCCTCGTTTTCGGAATTGATTAAAATCACGGGGACATTGTTTTCTGCAGCTTTTGAAATCAGTTCCGCGCCCGTCTGTTTATTTACAAGACCTCTGTCAAAAATGATCAGACAGTCAAGAATATCAAATCTTATGGAATTGTAAACAGAAGATGCGCCGACATCATATATACTGCCGTCGTACACGCTTAAAAGACTGTTAAACACAATGATCTTACAGTCTTTTGAAGCAATCTCGGCATTAAGCCTTTCAATAAAATCGGATTTGAATCCTTTATGAACGGCCGAAATGCAAACTCCTACGATTCTCTTGTTTCCTATCATTTCTTAAATCTCCGAAAAAAGTTCGGATTTGTTTACACGTTGTAATACAAATCAAATTCAGCGGGATGAGGAATCTTGCTGATACCCGCACATTCCGCACGTTTCGTTTTAATGAAATTATCTATAAGCTCGCCCGGGAATACATCGCCTGCCTTAAGATAATCATTATCTTTCTCGAGTGCATTCAGTGCCTCTTCCAAAGTAGTGGGAAGACCTGTAAGCTTAGCCTTCTCCTCTTCCGGAAGATTGAAAAGATTGCAGTCGTAAGGTCCCCATCCGTTTGCATGAGGATCGATCTTGTTAAGAACACCGTCAATGCCGGCCATAAGGATTGCGGCATATGCAAAATAAGGATTGCATGTTGCATCGGGATTTCTTAATTCAAATCTTCTTAACTCGGGAGACTTTGCATATGCGGGGATTCTTATAACCGCACTTCTGTTGGAAGTTGCATAACCCACCGTTACGGGTGCTTCGAATCCGGGTGTGAGTCTCTTGAATGAGTTGGTCGAAGGATTTGTGATAGCACACAATGAAGCGATATGTTTAAGTATTCCGCCCATAAAGAAATGTGCGGTTTCGCTTAAATGCGAATAGCCGTTATCATCCGAGAATACAGGCTGTCCGTCCTTTAAAAGAAGCATGTGCACATGCATTCCGCTTCCTGCCTCGCCGTATACGGGTTTGGGCATAAAAGTTGCCGTCAGTCCGTATTCGGAAGCCACATTCCTGATGATGTATTTGATCAGTACCGTGGCATCGGCCATCTTTGAAAGCTCTCCGAGTTTGGGTTCGATCTCAAACTGTCCCGCAGCACCTACTTCGGGATGATGGTATTTAACGGGAATACCTGCTTTTTCGATCTCAAGAACCATTTTGCTTCTTGCTTCAAAAGATGTATCCTGAGGCTTGGAAATGTGATAAGCCTTCTGTTCTCTGATAATGTTTCCCTGTCCCTGATATGCAGTGTTCCAGGAAGCCTGTGCCATGTCGATGCCGTATCCTACGGCATTGTGACTTACTTCCCATTCAACTTCATCGAAAAGATAGAATTCGAACTCGGGAAGGATCTTCATTGTGTCTGCGATACCGGTACTCTTTAAGTACTCGATGGACGCATTGATTATGTTTCTGGGATATTGCTTAAGAGGTCTGTTGTTCGGATAATCGATTATCATCGCATTACCCGTCATGGATAGAGTAGGAATCTCACAGAAAGGATCGATAAAAGCAGTATCCGGATCCGGAATAAATACCATGTCGGATTTTTCAACAACCGCATATCCGTAATTGGATGCATCAAATCCTATTCCGTTAACCATAATGCTTTCATCAAAACTCGTGGCGGGGATCGTTACATGTCTGTAACTTCCGTTGATATCCACCATTTTGAAATCGACCATCTGAATGTCGTTTTCGTTGATCATGTCAATAATGTCTTTGACAGTCTTGCCCATTAGTAACCTCCCATAATAATTATAAAATCATCCTTTTTAATATTACCATATTTATGCATATTTCAAAACAGAAATTTGCAATCATCAATATTTAAGATCCGGCGTACTCTCCGTACTCGCATCCTACATTTTCGGCCTCTATAAGATCGACGAGCTGAAGCCCTTCTCTCTTCTTCTCGTAAACCTTTATAAGCGCCTTTCCGGTTCCTCCGTTCCATAATCTGTCATGCTTTTTCGAGCCGTCGGGAGCAACGTAATTGACCAGTATCATTTCTTTCTTCGGGCAGATCACATTTATCTGTGTTAAGCTCTTACGATTCTCAAGCCATACCTTCCAGTAAACCTTATCCTCTGTCTCCCATGACGAAAATCTCTGTCTGGCACCCGTCCAGATCTTGGAGAAATTGTAATCATACTCCTTGCCTTCCAGGAAAAGACCGCCGAGAAGCTTTCCGTCCAGAGCAATTCCGAATACTCTCGGTCTTCCTCCGCCTATATCGAATACACTGTTATCAAGTTTCTGGTTACGAACCCTGCTGTACAGTTTATCGGACGAAAGCCAGAGCCACGGTGAAGTGAAATCCCTTCCCCAGTTCTTGTCTGCATAGCCGTAACACTTGTTCGGAACAACGTTGTAAACCGTTCCGTTATACTTAACCCATCCGGAATACTGAGTCTTCATTCCTTCCGCATGCCAGTACATGTCGAATGCCTGAAGGTTTCTCATGATCCCGCCTGCTCCGTATCCGACATTATATGCAATCTGTTTTTCTATATTCAGTTTCCATTCCATCTCGCCGGCATCGGACATCCATTCGGGATGTCTTGCGGCGCCTTCCTTAGAGATCTTAATGATCCCGCATGTTTCCTTTTCGCTTAAGAAACAGTTACCCGCCTTAATGATAAAAGGAGTCTTGGGCTTTATTATCACCTTTTTGACACCGTAAAATCTGTTAAGCTCGGCATGGTCTTCTCCCCATGCGCCTGCCTTGATCATTACGTACGAAGGCTTGTCGTTTCTTTTGCCCTGAGTCTGTCCGAAGACGGGATATTTCTTTCCGTATTTGGGATTGATAACAAAGAATTCGATAAAAAAAGACTTCTCTTCGCCTGTCTTGGAATTGATTCCGGTGAATGAATGCCACCACCAGTCATACCCCTTTCTGGCAAAAGATTTATCGAGCATGAATCGGTCTCTTTTTTCATCATGAATATTGAACATAAAAACACCCCCCAACAACTTTTTATTATACCACTTTTCGGTAAATAAAAACAGATGCGGGGAGTGTATGGAATCAACAATTTTTCTTATCAGATTTCGTCAAAAACCTTAAAAATAATAAATTTAAGATAATACGATTCGTCTGCCGCCCAGAGAATGGGATGATCCGGTGCCTGGGTTCTGAATTCAACCTGTACGAGTCTTTTGTGCACGCTCTTTGCAGCCTGTGATATCGTCTGTTTGAAAAGTTCCTCGGTCATGAAATGAGAACAGGAGCAGGTCGCAAGATATCCGCCGTTACGTACGAGCTTCATTCCTTTCATGTTGATCTCCCTGTAGCCCCTGAGCGCATTCTTCGTAGCCTCTCTGGATTTGGTAAATGCGGGAGGATCGAGAATGACAATATCGTATCTCTCTCCTGCAGTATAAAGCCTCGGAAGTTCGTCCAAAACGTTGGCGCATCTGAACTTCGCTTTTGTCTCAAGTCCGTTTTTGAGAGCATTGTCAGCAGCCTGTGATACGGCGAATTCCGATATGTCAAGACCTGTCACATCGGTTGCTCCGGCTTTGGCGCAGTTTAGCGCAAATGTTCCCATATGCGTAAAACAGTCGAGAACTTTAAGGCTTCCTTTACCGTCCAGATTATCGGACAGGTTAAGTGCACCTTTACAGAGTCTCTGCATGGCAAGACGGTTATATTTCTGATCAAGGAAGAATCCCGTCTTCTGACCGTTTACGACATCTACAGTATATCTGATACCGTTTTCTTTTATTTCAACATTGGTATCAAACTCATCGCCGATAAAACCTTTGTGAAGGAACATTCCTTCCTTTTTTCTGACAGGCGCATCGGAACGTTCGTATACACCTTTTATGTTAATGCCGTCTTCGCGAAGTACATCTTTTAATTCTTCAATTATCGTCTCTTTCATCTTATCGATTCCGAGAGCCAGAGATTCTACAACCAGAACATCGTTATATTTATCGATCACAAGTCCCGGAAGATGATCCGCTTCCGCAAAGCATAACCTTAAAGAATCCGAATCGGCGAAAGCTTCGTTCATTACCGCTTTCCTGTATTCCCAGGCATCTTTGACCCGTTCTCTTAAGAAAGCCCTGTCGATCTCAGCTTCCGGATTTCTCGTCATTACCCTGATCCTTATCTTCGAATTGGAATTAATGAATCCCTGTCCAAGGAAATTCCCGTCATTATCTTTTACGGTAACGATATCCCCGTCTTCGAAATGTCCGAGAATGCTTTCGACTTCATTGTCAAAGATCCACGCTCCGCCGGCTTTTAAGTTTCTTCCTTCACCTTTTTTTAACGTAACCTGAGCACTCATAAGCAATCCTTAACTACACTTCGTAATCCAGGCAGCTTCTCTGCTTGGTAAAAGGTCTTACCTTACCGTTTGCAACGGCGAGATGCTCGGGATGAACGGAATAACCCTTTAAAGCTTCTTCATCTTCAAATGTCGAATCAAGCATCAGATCGGCATTTGAACTTGCAAGGGGATCGATGTTAACCTTGATGTCAACGATCCCGGGAACTTTGCCTTTTAATCCCTCAAGACCTTCTTTTATTCCTTTTTTGATATTTTCTTTTTCTTCAGCCGAATACTCGTCTTTAAGATTCCATAAAATAACGTGTTTAACCATTTTTCTTTTCCTTTCATGAAATTATGCTTATATATATTATTTCCAAATTACAATATCAAAATTACCTCTGTCGGGAACGGACATTATTCTGAGAAACACGCCTTTATCATACGAATAAAGGGTTGTTCTCTTACCCGGTCTGTTTACTTGATCCTGTTACGATTATTCCGAAAACGATAACTACCGTTACAGCTTTCTTTACTTGCTTCCGCTCTTTACTCATGTTTTCACCTTTTAACAAGTAATCTTTTTATTTGTTATATGTTATAATTCTACACCGTTAGCGTATTTTATCAAGATATCCAAAATATTATTGTGTTGAATGCTTTTCCAACCCTTTTATCATGTTATAATCATTTTACGCTAAGGATACACAAAGGATACATCCGCTTTGTATCATAAAGTCATGAAATGAGGTCCGAGCTATGAATTACAAAATGCTTTGTGTTGAA
>CACZOG010000117.1 GCA_902782715.1 uncultured Lachnospiraceae bacterium
AGGTTAAAGCCGGAGAAGACTGTATCGAACCCAAAGATCCCAAGAGAGAAGGATATACATTTACAGGCTGGAGACCGGGCATTAAGAAGATAACCAAGGATACCACGGTTTATGCTCAGTACGAGAAGATCGAAGAGCAGAAACCCGATAATCCCGATAATCCTGACAAACCCGATAATCCTGATGACAAGCCTGATGACAAACCCGATGACGGCGGCAATAACGGTGATAACTCAAATAACGGAGACAATAACAATAATAACAACAATAATAATAACTCTAATACAAATAAAAACATGTATACCGTTACCGTAGTTGACGGAACAGGTTCCGGAAGTTATATCGAGGGTGCAAACGTAATCATTCTTGCCAATAACCCCGAAAGCGGAAAAGTATTTGACAAGTGGGTTGTGGATGAGGGCGTCAAGTTAGTCAAAGACGATCTTGCGGCAAACCAGTTTTTAATGCCTGCAAAGAACGTAACAGTTAAAGCGACTTACAAAGAAGATACGTCCAAAAAGAACAATAACAATAATTCGAATAACAATTCGGGTTCGACACAGTCGAATACCGTTACTCCGAATACCACGGTATCGTTAAGCAAGACAGGATTCTCAAACGGAAATCTCGCATCGGCATCGGTTACAGGTTCTTCGGATAATTATGTACTTAAGATCACCGATTCTCAGGCTGCAAAAGCAGAGATAGAAGATGCTCTTCTTGCAAAATATGATTCCCTTGACAACATTAAATATGTTGCAATGGATATATCGCTTTATGATAAGACAGGATCTTCGAAGATTGAGAACACATCGGATCTTAAGGTAAATATCACATTACCGATTCCCGACGATCTTGTTCCTTATGCAGGTAATAACAGAATAGCTTATGTTGTTAACGGCAAACTTGTCGATCTTAATCCCAAGTTTACGACTATCAACAATGTTCCCTGCATTAATTTCACGGCTACACATTTCTCGCCTTATACGATCTATGTGGATACCAACAACCTTTCTTCATCGGTTACATACACATCCACATCAACTCCCAAGACGGGTGACGGATTAAGCGTTAAATGGTATATAAGCATCGGTTTATTCGCTGCTTCGATCATCTTCTTTGCACTTTGTATTCCTACCGGAAAGAAGAAAAAAGCAGTCAAGAGATAGGCGTTTAGACATGACAAAGAAAAAGTTTTTTACATTGTTAATCCCTATTGGCATATTAGCCGGCGGTATTGCTTTTGCATCTATCATGATCACAAAAGCCAATACCGTCAGCGAAGATTTTCAAATGGAAAAGAACACTCTTGTCAAATACAGCGGAAACGAGGAATTGTGTGTAATTCCCAAGGGTACTAAAGTTATAGCCTCAGCTGCTTTTGAAGGAAACGATGATATTAAAAGATTCGTTATTCCCGAAGGAGTTGAAGAGATAGGATATAATGCCTTTGCAGAGATGAGCAATCTTGAAAGGATCATTTTACCTGATTCCGTAACAAAGATCGGGGCTTCCGCTTTCGCTAACTGTGAAAATCTCACTTCGGTCTATATCGGTTCCAATGTTTCTTCACTTGGATCATGTCCTTTTGCGGGATGCGAGAAACTGACTCAGGTAGAAGTCAGCGATAACAACAAATATCTTACTGTTTTGGACGGCGTTCTTTACTCTGCCGACAGAACGGTTCTTTATGAGATGATCCCCGCAAGGGATAAGAATTTCTTTGTATTTCCGGATACTGTAGCTGCAATAAGTCCTTATGCTTTCTGGGGATGCAATAATCTTGAACATACCATAGTTTCCGACAGTGTTCTTGTTATCCCTCCTTATGCTTTTTCGGGTGCACATGGGCTTAAGAGTGTTGCTTTAAGTTTTAATACAACCGAAATTTCCCTTAAGGCTTTCGAAAACTGTGAAAATCTTGAACAGGTTTATATTCCCGATTCTGTTACTTTAATAAACGATTCGGCTTTTGACGGATGCAGCAAACTTTCAATTTTCTCCAATGCTTTATCCCAGGGTGAGAAATTCGCCACTGCCAAAGAGATACCTGTTATTTACAAGCCTGTATATGAACTTAACTATGCTTCTTCTTTAAGGGAACAGTATGCAAAAGATGTGGCAAAAAAAGCTGAAGAGAAGAAGGCTGAAGAAGAGTATTATTACGATCTGTCCAAGGACGATTCGCTCGGTGCTGCCATTGTTGTAAACAATGAAGCCGTTGTTTTAATGGATCCTCATAAGATTCAGTTGGAAAGCAGCGTTTCAGAGAACGATTCCGAATTTGCGGCTGATTTTGATTATATACTTAAGAACAATATCGAGGATAATATCATTCCCGAGAACCTTTTTTATCTTAAATCCGATCTTACAAACATTGATATTCCTGAAGGAACCAAATACATCGGAAAATTTGCATTTGCACGAACCGGTCTTAAAAGCGTGGTCATTCCTGAAGGCACGCGTTCTATCGGTTTTGGTGCTTTTTATCACTGTGATGACTTAAAAGATGTTACCATTCCCGATTCCGTAACTCAGATCGAGCCGCAGGCTTTTGAGAAAACTGCGTGGCTTGAAGACTGGTATGCAAACTCTGAAAGCGATTATCTTATTGTCGGAGACGGCATTCTTATTGCATATAAGGGAAATCCCGCGGATTACGTTAAACCTGAAAATGTAAAATCTGTGTCTTGCGATATTCAATAGTTTAATCTATAATAGACAAGGTTTATTGTATTTATAAGAAGGTAGATTAAATGAAAAAGAATAGCGAGTCCTCTAACGAGAATTTTCAGAATCGTCCGATTTCTTTAAATCCCCGAAACAATCTTCTTGAAATTGAAGAGCATATGTATATTCTTGAAGATGTTGAAAAACCCAACGTTTTCAGGAATATGTTTCCGTATTCTGAAGTTCCCAAAATTCCTTTTAATGACAGAATAGTTCCGCACAACATGCCCAAGGAAATCTGGATCACCGACACAACATTCCGTGACGGTCAGCAGTCCAGAGCGCCTTATTCAACAGAGCAGATAGTGACTATTTACGATTATCTTCATAAACTCGGCGGTCCTAACGGTATGATCCGCGCGAGCGAATTCTTTTTGTATTCTCAAAAAGACAGAGATGCTGTTATCAAATGTATGGAAAGAGGATATAAATTCCCTGAAGTAACAAGCTGGATAAGAGCAAGCGAAAAGGACTTTAAACTTGTTAAAGAGATCGGAATGAAGGAAACCGGTATTCTTGTTTCATGCTCCGATTACCATATATTCTTAAAACTTAAGATGACAAGAAGAGAAGCACTTACTCATTACTTAAGCATTATCCGTGAATGCCTTGACTGCGGCATTTCTCCCAGATGCCATCTTGAAGATATTACAAGATCCGATATTTACGGTTTCGTTGTTCCTTTTGCAATGGAACTTATGAAACTTATGGATGAATATAAGATCCCCATTAAGATCCGTCTCTGCGATACAATGGGATACGGCGTAAACTTTCCCGGTGCGGTTATTCCGAGAAGCGTACAGGGTATTATCTATGCTTTGCATGTTAATGCGGGTGTTCCTCATGAACTTCTCGAGTGGCACGGCCATAATGACTTTTATAAGGCTGTTGCAAACTCAACCACAGCCTGGTTATACGGTTGTTCGGGTATTAACACATCGTTATTCGGCATCGGCGAAAGAACAGGTAATACACCTCTTGAAGCCATGGTATTCGAATATGCTCAGCTTAAGGGTGATCTAAACGGTATGGATACAACCGTGATCACAGAACTTGCAGAATACTATGAGAAGGAGATCGGATATCATATTCCGCCGATGACTCCTTTCGTCGGAAAGAACTTTAATGTAACACGTGCAGGCATTCATGCTGACGGACTTTTAAAGAACGAAGAAATCTATTCGATCTTCGATACGGATAAATTCCTTAACAGACCTGTAATGTGCGCAATTTCCAACACTTCCGGACTTGCGGGTATCGCTCACTGGATCAATCATCATTACAAATTAAAAGGTGATTCCCAGCTTGATAAAAAGGATGATCTTGTTGTTAAGTTAAAAGAGTGGGTTGACAAACAGTACGAAGAAGGCAGAGTTACGGTTCTTACCGATAACGAACTTGAGAATCAGATCAATGTTATATGTGAAGAATACGGTATGCCCTTGTTTATTTAAATTATGGAGTTTTTGTAATGGAAAATCTTGAATATTTAAAGTACGTGTTTCTCTTTGGAAGGCTGGTTGTATTTGTAATTATTGTTGCTCTTTTGATTCTTTTTGCCGTGATTCTTATTAAAGCAGCCAGGAAGAGAAGACAAAGAAACGCTGAAGCAATAAAGCAGTTTTTTAATCCGGATGAATCATCAGATGATAAAGATAATGTTAATATAAGTCTTGATGATCCTTCAAACAATTTATAGAAGTAATCAATCAGTAAAAAATACAGAGGTGCACATGGAAAAAATCAAAATGACTACTCCGCTTGTTGAAATGGACGGAGATGAAATGACCAGAATCTTATGGAAGATGATCAAAGATGATCTGCTTCTTCCTTATATCGATTTAAAGACCGAGTATTATGATCTTGGACTCGTTAAAAGAAACGAAACCAACGATCAGATCACGATCGATTCTGCAAACGCAACCAAGAAGTACGGAGTAGCCGTTAAATGTGCTACGATCACTCCCAATGCTGCCAGAGTGGAAGAGTATAATTTAAAAGAAATGTGGAAGTCTCCCAACGGAACCATCAGAGCAATGCTTGACGGTACCGTATTCAGAGCTCCCATTATCGTAAAAGGTATCGAACCCTGTGTTAAGAACTGGGAAAAGCCCATTACTCTTGCACGTCACGCTTACGGTGATGTTTACAAGAATACCGAAATGAAGATTCCCGGACCCGGAAAGGCTGAACTTGTATTTACCGATGAA
>CACZOG010000118.1 GCA_902782715.1 uncultured Lachnospiraceae bacterium
ATGATAACGCTTAAAAGTCCTATCGGATCGGAGCCGAAGAAGGAATTGTAGACTCCGTTAGCGGGTAATGCTGCCGATGCATCTGCGGGAACTTCGCCGAGTTTTGTTAATGCGGAGTAGAAACCGCCCTGTCCGTTAAGTACGGAGATAACAACGGCTGCGATACCGAAGAGCATTATGATACCCTGAATAAAGTCGTTGATTGTTGTTGCCATGTATCCGCCGAGGATTACGTATGCACCCGTAAGAACTGCCATGATTAAAATGCAGTATTCGTAAGGAATCTTGAATGCCATTGCGAAAAGTCTTGAAAGACCGTTGTATACGGATGCTGTATAAGGAATAAGGAAAACAAATGCAATTACCGAAGCCGCAATTCTTAATGCGTTGCTGTCGAATCTTTTTCCGAAGAAATCAGGCATTGTTGCCGAGTGAAGGTGGTTTGTCATGATTCTTGTTCTTCTTCCGAGAACAACCCACGCAAGCAAACTTCCAAGGAATGCGTTTCCGAGACCAATCCATGTACTTGCAAGACCGAACTTCCATCCGAACTGTCCGGCGTATCCTACAAAGATAACGGCCGAGAAGTAACTCGTTCCGTATGAGAATGCCGTAAGCCAGGGACCTGCGGTATTACCGCCGAGAACAAAGTCTCCAACGCTTTTTGCCTTTGACTTGGCGTAAATTCCGACACCAATCATTATGGCAAAGAATAAAAACATCATTGTTAATTTTGCTGCCATCAGTTTTTCTCCTTTAAATCAGCTTTTTGTATAATCCACTTTATCAGTTTAAACTTCAACGCTTTAAAGTGTCGCACTTCAACGCGTTGAATTGAATTATACGATATTTTTACGCTCATGTCAATTAAATACAGCAAGATAATACGCACTTTTTGCCATTTTCAATATCTATTGTCCCTTTAGGTCAAGTATAAAAATATAAAAAAGGAAAATATTTGCACTTTATAGTGTTTATATTCTCTTCCCACGCCCTACATCTTTGATAATTATGGCTTTCATTTTCTCTTCAATTTGCTTTTCCGAAGCATTATTAAAGTGTATTCCTACAGGATATGTCGTGTTTTTGATTCTCATTCCTGTTCTTTTCGGTTCAAAATCAATTATCTCTATTTTCTTGTTTTCATCATCCATAAAAACTCCTTTCAAAAGAAAAAGCACAATTATCATCTTCCTGATAACTGTGCTTAGCATTATCAAATGTGAAAATACGAATATTTTTTTCACCATTACTTATTCAAGTTCTTTATCTTTACAGTATATTTTTTCCCAAATTCCTTAAATAATTCTTCTTCAAAATATCGTTCATATCTTGGTATTTGACCAGTTATAGTCATCACTAAAAGTGCGTTTGTTCCTATAATCAGTTCATCAGCTGTCTCACTCTCATACTTCAGAGATCTCAGTATTGATTCATCCTCAGACTTCTCAGACATTTCATCATCTGTTCCCAGTTTGTCATGAAGTTTCTTAAGATTATTCCAATCATTTACGTCATCCTCAATACAACGTTCAAGTATTATTTCCCATTTTTCCTTAATCAAATTCATATAAATCCTCCATTAAAATCAATATAATATTGTGTTTCCAGTATAAGAATCCAATTAATAATCCATATAATACGGATCTTCTTCTATTTCGTATGAAGCACTTCCAATTATGTATGAAGTATTAGTATCACTCTGAAGATTATTTTTTATAGCATCAAAATACAATAGATTATTATCTTCATTTACTTTAAAACCATATTCACAATACTCTTTCTCCAATACTTCTTCTTTTCCTGCTTCTTTTCCCGCACTTATTTCTGCCATCAATTCATCAAACATTTTCCTAAATTCAGTCATGTTAACATATTTAGATTTAAATTCGCTCGAATAATATTTCAGTTTCCCGAATATCCACTTGCTATCATAAGTAATTTTTATACTGTCATCCAGGAAATCACATTTTCCGACGCTTCTTTTGGCATAATAATCCCCTTTATATGCAGTTCTATTTTTAAACCTTCCCTCAATAATCGCTATATAATCTTTTGCCAATATTAAATCTATATCTTTTCCGCTATTATCATCTATAATAGCTAATACATCTGAAACATGAATTATTGAATTTTCTGTTAATTGTTTATTTTTATTATCAAAATAATGCGCGATTTCGTCTCTAGTACATCTATAACCTATCTTAGTATCCTTTCCTTTTTCATCTCTTTTCGTAACAATAATGTCTCTATATTTTTCAGTAATCTCCAAACATTTTTCATTTACTTCTTTATCAAACTTCATTTTTTCAATATCTTTCCCGAAAAATGCAGGATCCAGACGATAAGATGAAGAATCTTTTCTGTCGCTCTTTATTCCATATACATACTCTGGTAGAGGTAAACCAACATTAAGACATAAGTTTGATAGATCTGCTTCCAGTTTAGTTATTTCAGCAAAAGAATCTGCTCTTTTTATTCGATTATTTATAATCCATACAAGTTCATCCCAAAATCCCTTTGATACATCAATAAAATCAATCGAAAAAAGAGTATTAAAATCATCAAAACTATATCCGGTAGTTACTAATTTTTTTGCATTTTCTTGTATCTTGGAATTATATGAGTTTATTGAGTTAAGTAAACCATTATATAGCGCCTTCTTTTCGGCATCATTCATGCCAAGATTATAAACTTTCGACTGCATATCATTAAGAACATCTATCCAGCATAGATAAATATCCGACTGCTGCAAAAGAGTTACATATTTATCCCAATTTCCTTTAATTTGAGATTCATTTTTAACAATTTCAAGCCTATCATCATTTGATTTCTTAGTATAAGAATAGATCCCTTCTGGATATTTTAGTTTTCTTCTTTCCGGTAAAGGAATACACGAATTATATTTTTCTGAATATAATTCAAATAAGGATTGTAATGCATTTTTGTGTTTCTCTATTAGAACTCCTTTCTGTATATTCACAAAATCTTTCAGAATATCTTCTTTTATTCGTTCTTTTTCGTCTTCATCTGCTATTTCTAACTGACTAATAATCTCCTCCGTCGGAAGAGGAAATAAATAATTTTCATTAATTCTTTTTCCTAATACAGAATATTTTCGGTATGCATCTTTTGATTTTTGTTGATTGAAATAAGAAATATATGACGATACATATAAATTGCTTAAGAACTGAGCATTGGCTACTCTATTATAGCCTTCATTAAACAAATATAAATATAATCTTTCTGCATTATCATATGCCTCTATGCCTGAATAAGATATCGCACAATTCTGAATCACATCATTGCTCTTGCCTGCATTTTTCTCTGCCCTATTTAAAATGGCTATAATATCATCTTTATTATAGTCACCCTTTTTTATTAATAATTGAGCATACTCTAAACAACACGCTGATGCTATATTATCCTCACGTAATAAAGCATATTCCGAAATGGAAAGGTATTTTTTATAATATTCTTCAGCGGCTTTCATATATTCTTGAAATACTTCTTGATTATCGCTCATGTTTATGGCCTCTTCAAAAGCACTGCGCGCTAAATAATACCAAAACGGCGGATACGCTTGGAAGTTATCTTTTATGTATTCTAATCTATCAAATCTCCTAGCAGAATTCGTATCCATTAATATCTCGTTATATTGAGATATCTGTCTTTCTGTCAAACGATACTCATCCGGAAAATTATAATTAGAACTAATTCTCCATGCTGTATCAAATAATTCTCTTCTTAATCCATTCAATTGCTCTATTGCACTTCTTTGCAATTTCCATTCTTCATCTTTATGTTTTACTTCTATTTCAGCTCTTGCTTTTCTATAATTCATATATGCAAATCCAACTTGTACAGCTGCAAGAGCTGCTGCTGCATATGGGTTACCACCCGACCCTGTTAAAACAACTGAAAAATTAGGAACCGCACTCCATATAGCATTTTTCACTTCCTGTTTATATTTTTCTTCTAACCTTTTTTTGTCACCATCCTGAATTCTAAAGAAAGTAATTGTATCCATAATCTGCTTAAAAATATGCAACAAAGCCTCATCTTTTGGCATATTCTCAAGGTTCAGGTTGTTGAGAATCATCTCATATTCCTGATCCATAATATACATATCATCATAATCAACAATCTGAGAAACTGAAACTGTACACAAATTCAAAGCATAAGCTGCTTGTATTTTTTTCTTTTCATCAAGTATATCTGTCTTATTAGCGTTATTATCAACATTCTCATAATTGTTTATAATCTCTTCTAAAGCTGTAACTCGTTTTTCAAGTTTCTTGTTAAATAATCCCATTATTTTCCCCCCTTATTTCTAAATAAAATCAATTTCCATAAATATAGGAATGTGATCCGATATTGTCTTGTGATACTTTTCAAAATCACTTTTATACAAATCATTATCGCCCACTGCACAATACTCTGAAACTGCTTTTCTTAATCTTTCACACTTCACGGTAATATCTTTTTTATATGTCCTTTCATCATATGAAAAATGGTCGTAGTTTGAGTAATATCCATTACCTTCAAACTCAGTATCATCATCAAATTTTGCCTTTAATGTAGTTAACTGATCTTGGACAGTATGAATTACCCTACCACCGTATTTTAAAGATATAACATTTCCATGCATATCATCCATTTTCATAACTGCCGGTTTCTTTATCAGTGTTTTTCTTCTTTCTTCTTGCCACTTTATTGATTCTTCCGTTATCAGTTCTGCATTATAGTCACCCAAAACAAATGTGTATGCTGACATCGGATCCCCATACCTTTTATCCGCAATTTGAGGATATATCTCTTTTAATAGAATATCCAACTCTCTTTGTCTTATTAAACGATCCGCTTCATTATCATTTGCTCCAAAATAAGTATGAACGCATATTAATCTTATTTCCACATTGGGACCATTTCTTGGCATAAATCTCCCATAATAAGGTTTCCTAAACATGAATTCTTTATTGATTGAGAGCATTCTAGGTTTAAAGTCAGCTTTAATAATTTGACCGTCATGCCTAATATATTTAGTTTCACACAATTTTATCCTTTTCTTATTCCATACGAATGCATAACCTTCACCTCTTGGATCGCTACTAGAAAACTCAAAATCTTTGTTTCCTGCATCTGCCCATTCGAATCCCCATTCATTTGGACCGCCAAGTTCCATAATGATATTGTTTTTGAAATTTGAGGGCGCTATAAAAGCTTTACCTTCACTTAACACCTCTTGTAGACCAACTATATCAAATTTCTCATCTTTTATAATTCTCGCAATGGTTTTTAAATCCCTTGGGTTGTTACTACTCAAAGAAGAAAATCCAAGATTATGCATATTAAAAGATCCAATTTTATATGACATAATAGACCTCACTTTTCAAAACTCCATTATAAATATATATCGGATAAAACTATTACATAAATTAGCACATCATTTTACCTAAGCTATGATACGAACACTGTTCCGGATGATACTTTTCCTCGTATGCAGCCGGAATTAGTACCTTTTCATTCGCTAATACATCAGCGATTCTTATCATAGGCATTCCATCCGCTGCCATTTTGTAAATCCTCTTAACTACCTTTGCGGCAGGTTCGTCCACATATAACTTCTGCTTGTCTCCGGGAATCCTCATATACCCATAGGGAATACTTCCACTACAACGGTATCCCTCACTCATACGGTTCTTGAATACAGCTTTTATCTTTTTGCTTGTAGCCTTTGCATACCATTCATTCATGATATTAAGAAATGGCGCAAAGTCATTGTCCAATGGATTTGCACTGTCAATGTTGCTGTTTATAGCAACAAAACGCACTCCCTTGTCCGGAAAAAGCATTTCGGTATAAAAGCCCACCTGGATATAGTTTCTTCCGAATCGGCTCATATCCTTAACAATTACCGTGTCAATGTTTCCGTTCTTGATCTCTTCAAGCATATCCTGAAAGCCCGGACGATTGAAATTGGTTCCGGTATAGCCATCATCAGTAAAATGACGATAAGGTTGAAATCCGTTTTTCCTGGCATAATCTTCCAAGTATCTCTTTTGATTGGATATACTGTTGGATTCACCTTGCTGTTCATCATCTCTTGATAGACGCTCATACAGTGCCGTATACTTTGTTTTACCAGTCATAGTTAGTACCTCCTTTCTTTAGGTGATTTATTTATCGAAAAAGTGAAAGAATATATAACCCTTATTTGTTACACATTCTTTCACTCTCATAATAAATTAACTGTTCCCTCAGGTTCGGTTATACGCAAAAAGAGCATCATCGGAACCTTCCGACGATGCTCTTTTATCCTGTTTTATTTTGTTTTGGATTACATATAATTCTTCATGGCTCTGCCGCTTTTGAAAAGAAGAATATACCATGCTATGACAAGAATAATTTCGATAATTGAGGTTATCAAACCGGCGATAGCACCCACAAACGCCAAAAAGCTCGGAAAAAGCATTATTGCACCGCTGACGAGAGAAATAATTACAGCTATTAAATAGAACTTTCTGAATGTTGACCACATCCCTCCGATTGATGCGCTTGCCTGATATACAAGATCTTCCATACCCGATACAAAGAAATAAATGTATACCAGATACAGAATTCCGGCTATAAGACTGATTATGGCATTAAGATACACGTTTGAACTCAATAAAACTCCCAGTATATTTCCGACAAGACTTATTGCCTGCCCTGCAATACATGCAATTCCGGCGATGGTAAATCTGGAATCCGCACTGCCGAGAGAAATAGTTATTACTCCCATTGCAAGGCATATGAGGTTCAATATAATAATATATACAACAATATATATAAGAAATGATGCTATAAATGATATCTCATCGCTTATTGATCCCGTATAAGTATTTACAAACGATGCAATAATCGGAATCAAGGCAAGAACGGCGATAAACGCACTCGCTATTGTTGCTATGTTCAGCCAGAACAAAAGCATTACTTTTGATCCCGTTTTCCTGTAAAACTTAATCTGATTGTTGTTACCCGGTAATAATTCTTCCTTTTCTTCCAATTCAAAATTCAAATCTTCCATCCGTCCTCCTTTTCATGCCTGCATTAAAGTCCCGCGTTAAGATATTCCTCCTGTTCGGGTGTTAATTTATCTATGTATTTGCCTAAGAAATTGAGCTTTCTTGTGGCAACATCCATATCCACTTCCTTGGGAACGTCGATAAGCATTGAGCCCACCTGTCCGTTCTTTTCAACAAGATATTTTGCTGAAAGAGCCTGAATGGCAAAACTCATATCCATGATCTCCGCGGGATGTCCGTCTCCGGCTGCAAGATTAACGAGTCTGCCTTCCGCAAGAACGAATACCCACTGACCTGTGGGAAGCCTGTAGCCCTGAATATTCTTTCTCATTTCTTTGGATTCTACGGCATTCTTCTTAAGCCATGCCATGTCTATCTCGCAGTCGAAATGTCCTGCGTTGCACATGATCGCGCCGTCCTTGATAACCGCAAAGTCTTCTTCATCAATTACCTTGTTGCAGCCCGTAACGGTAATAAAGAAATCTCCGACTTTGGCTGCTTCCTTCATGGGCATTACATCAAAGCCGTCCATTACTGCTTCAATAGCCTTAACGGGATCGACTTCGGTAACGATAACTCTTGCTCCGAGGCCTTTTGCTCTCATTGCAGTACCTTTACCGCACCAGCCGTAGCCTGCAACAACAACGATCTTACCTGCAACGATCAGGTTTGTCGTTCTGTTGATTCCGTCCCATACGGACTGTCCCGTACCGTAACGGTTGTCAAAGAAATGCTTGCATTCCGCATTATTTACTTTTACCATCGGGAACTTAAGTTCTCCCGCTCTGTTCATCGCTTCAAGTCTGATGATACCTGTGGTTGTCTCTTCACATCCGCCGATCACATTGGGTATAAGATCGGTAAATTCCGTATGCATCATGTGAACAAGATCTCCGCCGTCATCGATGATGACATTGGGACCTACCTCAAGAACGCTTCTTATATGTCTTTCGTACTCTTCGGGAGTACAGTCATACCATGCATGAACCTCGATGCCTGCCTTAACAAGGGCTGCTGCCACATCGTCCTGTGTACTTAAGGGATTTGAACCCGTAACATACATTTCCGCTCCGCCTGCCTTTAAAACCTTGCAAAGATATGCGGTCTTCGCCTCGAGATGTACGGAAAGTGCAATCTTCTTTCCTGCAAAGGGTTTCGTCTTTTCAAACTCTCCTTCAAGGGTACGAAGAAGGTCGCAGTTTCTTTTTACCCACTCTATTTTCTTTTCGCCGCTCTCATAAAGTCCGGCGTCTCTTATTTCGCTTGCCAATGTTGTTTCCTCCTGTTTTTAATTCTGATCATCTCGAATTAAATCATGTGTTTTATGGTTACGATGTATTTATCGTTTACCTTTTTTACTTAATCATATTGAAAAAACAAGTTCTTTTCCCGTTGCGGGATGTTTAAAAGATAACTTGTATGATGTCAGTTGAAGAGTTTTTATTTCCTTGTTTTGCGTTTCAGCCTTTGACTCCTCTGTCCCGTACTTTGTGTCTCCGAGTATCGGATGACCTGCATTTGAAAGCTGCACCCTTATCTGATGATGCCTTCC
>CACZOG010000119.1 GCA_902782715.1 uncultured Lachnospiraceae bacterium
TGTGTCGGGAGTAAAATACTTCTCAAGTTTTCCTATCTTCTCCTCTACAGCCTCGCGTAAACCCGGTGTAACATCAATATTTTTTCCGATAATAATAATGTTCATATTGCCACCCTCCGATACAAGTATTTGTAATCAAAGATTACGAATATATTATACCAAATCATATCTTTTATATCAATGTTTATAAGTTTGAACATTTTGTTAATTATAAAAGGCGCCGGACAGCACAAAAGAGATGTCCGGCGCCCGGGAATTGGCATATTTTAGGTATTTTATCTGAAATCTTCGGTAAAACTCGTTACCGCATTGGCTCCGTCCGCAACCGCAGTAACGATCTGACGAAGTCTCTTGGCTCTTACATCGCCTGCCGCATATACGCCTTTTATATTGGTCCTGCAGTTCTCATCGGCTATGATATATCCGCCTGCATTGCACAT
This sequence comes from uncultured Lachnospiraceae bacterium, assembly GCA_902782715.1. Lineage (GTDB taxonomy): Bacteria > Bacillota > Clostridia > Lachnospirales > Lachnospiraceae > UBA3766. The sequence continues at coordinate 441 of CACZOG010000119.1, forward strand.
AAGCCCGTCGATCACGGTCTTTACGGGAGTTATTCCGACTGCGATAAAGATTCCGTTTACAAAGAGGTTGAAGTCTTCATCATCTTTTACGTTTCTTAAAGACAGGGATTCAACCCTGTTATCTCCGTTAATGCTTTCTACAACCGTATCCCAGAGAATGTTGACATTGTCGCATTTTTTAAGGCTTTCCTGAAGGGAAGCGGCACCGCGAAGCTCGCTTCTTCTGTGAATGAGCGTAACCGTTCTGGCAATTCTCGATAAGAAAATGGCATCTTCTATCGCAACATCTCCTCCGCCAACAACAGCTACATCCTTGCCTGAGAAGAATGCACCGTCACAGGTTGCACAGTATGAAACACCGCAGCCTGCAAGCTTGTCTTCGCCGGGAACGCCGAGTTTGGAATGAGTTGCTCCCGATGCAATAATAATGCCCTTGCATTCCGCTACTCCGCCCGTATCATAGTGAAGCACGAATCTGTCATCCTGGTGATTGATGCTTTTTATCTCATCGTAGATGATCTCCGCTCCGAGACTCATCGCATGCTCTTTCATCTTGGTTCCGAGCTCATATCCCGAAATGCCCGGAAGTGCAGGATAATTGTCAACTTCATAGGTCTGCGCCATCTGTCCGCCGCAGCCTTCCTTCTCTATAACAACAGCGTTTAAACGCGCTCTTTGTGCATATATTGCGGCAGCCATTCCCGCGGGTCCGGCTCCGATGATTACGAGATCGTACATTTCAATTCCTCCCTGTCACAAAAAATCAACTGATTTTCACTTTAAAAATTTTAACACATATTTTTTTAATAATCTACATATTATTGTATATTTGTTTAAACTGCAGCACAATATATAGAGTTCGATGTGCGTATTTGCTTCTTTTTTAACAAATTATAAAATTTTATTCATTTTTATTGCACATAAAAAGGCTTATAGGTATAATGTTTTTTGGAAAAATTGAAGCTCTTTGAGCAGAATAGGAGTATATATGGAAAGAAAAGTTGGTACAGTATCCCGTGGTATCAGATGTCCGATTATCAGAGAAGGCGATAATCTTGTTGATATCGCAGTCACAAGCGTTTTGGAAGCATGCGAATCAGAAGGCTTCTCTCTTCGCGACAGAGATGTTATCGCTCTTACGGAATCGATCGTAGCAAGAGCACAGGGTAACTATGCAACAGTTAATGATATTGCAGCAGACGTCAGAGCAAAACTCGGCGGCGGAACAGTCGGAGTTATCTTCCCCATTCTTTCAAGAAACCGTTTCGCGATCTGCTTAAAAGGTATCGCAATGGGATGTAAGAAAGTTGTTCTTATGCTTTCCTATCCTTCAGACGAAGTTGGTAATGCACTTCTTACATACGATCAGCTCGATGAAGCAGGCATCAATCCTTACAGCGATGTACTTTCACTTGAGAAATACCGCGAACTCTTCGGAGAGAACAAGCATGAGTTCACCGGCGTTGATTATGTAGCTTACTATTCAGAGATCATTAAAGAAGCAGGTGCGGAAGTTGAAGTTGTATTCGCAAACCAGGCTAAGACAATCCTTAACTATACCGACTGCGTGATCAACTGCGACATTCATACAAGAGTAAGAACCAAGAGAATCCTTAAAGAGAACGGCGCAAAGGTCGTTTGCGGAATGGACGATATAATGACTTCCTCAGTCAACGGAAGCGGTTATAACGAGAAATACGGTCTTTTGGGATCAAACAAATCCACAGAAGAAAAGATCAAACTCTTCCCCAGAGATTCCCAGTGGCTTGTTGAAGACATTCAGAAAGAAATCCTTAACAAGACAGGAAAGCATGTTGAAGTAATGATCTACGGCGACGGTGCATTCAAGGATCCTCAGGGTAAGATCTGGGAACTTGCAGATCCCGTTGTATCTCCTTTCTTCACAGAA
>CACZOG010000120.1 GCA_902782715.1 uncultured Lachnospiraceae bacterium
GATAAACTGTATGTTGTAAAGTCCGATGATGCCGATTCCGAGTCCAAGTCTCTTGGTATAATCAAGGATCGTTTCCTTAACTTTATCTGAAAGACTAAGGGGCGGGTAAACGCTTATCGAGTCTCCGGAATGAACGCCGGTACGCTCCACGAGTTCCATGATCCCGGGAACGAATACGTCTTTGCCGTCACATACCGCATCAACTTCGACCTCTTTACCGCGGATGTATCTGTCGACTAAAACAGGCTTGTCCACGTCAATTTCAACGGCTGTTTTTAAGTACTTGTAAAGTTCTTCTTCCTTGGCAACGATCTGCATTGCTCGTCCGCCGAGAACGAATGAAGGACGAACAAGAACGGGGTAACCGATACGCTTCGCTGCTGCGATTCCTTCTTCGATGCTTGTTACCGCACAGCCTTCGGGCTGGGGAATGTTAAGGCTTAAAAGAAGATGCTCGAAGAGATCCCTGTCTTCGGCTTTGGCGATCGCATCACAGTCTGTACCGATGATCTTAACGCCTCTTTCGTGAAGAGGAAGAGCAAGGTTGATGGCTGTCTGTCCGCCGAGTGTTGCGATAACTCCTTCAGGCTTTTCGAGTTCGATGATGTTCATTACATCCTCAACGCAGAGGGGCTCGAAGTAAAGTTTGTCGGAACATGTGTAATCCGTCGAAACAGTCTCGGGGTTATTGTTTATGATGATCGCCTCATATCCGGCTTTTTTAATTGTCATTACGGCATGAACGGTGGAGTAGTCGAATTCAACACCCTGACCGATCCTTATGGGTCCCGAACCGAGAACGACGATCTTCTTTTTATCCGAAATGATCGATTCGTTTTCCTCTTCGTATGTTGAGTAGAAGTAAGGAATATAGCTTTCGAATTCGGAAGCACAGGTATCGATCATCTTATAAACGGGAAGGATACCTTCTTTATGTCTTAGTGAGTAGATATCTAATTCGTTTGTATCCCAGAGAACAGCGATCTCCTTATCGGAGAAGCCCATTTTCTTGGCACTCTTAAGGATGTCGATATTGCCCTTGTTTGCACACAGATCTCTTTCCGCCTGCATGATGATCTGAATCTTTCTTAAGAAGAAAAGATCGATGGCGGTAACGGAATTGATTTCCTCGGGTGTAACGTCTCTTCTTAAAAGTTCGGCAATGGCGTAGATTCTGTCGTCGGTACCGATTTTTACGTAGTCGAGAAGATCTTTGGTCTCGGTAAAATCAAACTTGGCGTTATGAAGATGGAAGAGTCCGATCTCGAGTGAACGAACGGCTTTAAGAAGGCTTTCTTCAAAGGTTCGTCCGATGCTCATTACTTCGCCGGTTGCTTTCATCTGAGTGTTAAGAGAGTTGTTTGCATCCGTGAATTTATCGAACGGGAAACGGGGCATCTTGGTTACGACATAATCGAGTGTCGGCTCAAAAGATGCGGGTGTGTTTGCGATTGCGATCTCATCGAGAGTCATTCCGATACCGATCTTTGCGGAGACTCTTGCGATGGGGTATCCGCTGGCTTTCGATGCAAGTGCGGATGAACGCGAAACTCTGGGGTTAACCTCGATAAGATAGTACTGGAATGATTTGGGATCGAGTGCAAACTGTACGTTGCATCCGCCTTCAATCTCGAGTGCACGGATGATCTTAAGTGCACTGTCACGAAGCATGTGATATTCCTTGTTCGTAAGTGTCTGCGAGGGACATACGACTATCGAATCGCCCGTATGGATTCCGACGGGGTCGAGGTTTTCCATATTACAGATCGTGATCGCCGTATCATTGGAATCACGCATTACTTCATATTCGATCTCTTTATAGCCTTTAATGCTTCTCTCGATAAGAACCTGTCTTACGGGAGAAAGCTCAAGGGCATTCTTCATAAGAGGAAGATATTCTTCTTCGTTCTCTGCGAATCCGCCGCCCGTACCGCCTAATGTAAATGCGGGACGAAGTACAACCGGGTATCCGATCTTCTTGATCACTTCAAGACCTTCTTCGATGCTTGATGCGATGTCGGAAGGAAGAACGGGCTCGCCGAGTTCCTCACAGAGTTCCTTGAAAAGTTCTCTGTCTTCGGCACGCTCGATACTTGTGCTCTTTGTTCCGAGAAGTTCGCAGTGACACTCGTTTAAAACACCTTTTTTCTCAAGCTGCATTGCAAGGTTAAGTCCTGTCTGTCCGCCTATGCCGGGCAAGATGGCGTCGGGACGTTCGTAACGGATTATCTTTGCGATGTATTCAAGTGTAAGAGGCTCCATGTAAACCTTGTCGGCGATCGCCGTGTCGGTCATGATCGTGGCGGGGTTTGAGTTACAAAGAACAACCTCATAGCCTTCTTCTTTTAAAGCAAGGCAGGCCTGCGTTCCCGCATAGTCAAACTCTGCAGCCTGGCCGATAACGATCGGTCCGGAACCTATTACGAGTACTTTTTTGATATCAGTTCTTTTGGACATTTTTCTATCCTCTATTTATATTATGTATGGCTTCCCCTTGAGGGCGAACGGCGTCCTGTGGACGCCACGTTTGTGAGCCGACCGAGCCGGAAGGCGAGACAGCTGTCAGCGAAGCTGACTGATGAGGTGTATTAATTAACCTTCCTTATCATATCGATGAATTGATCAAACAAATACGAACTGTCCTGAGGACCGGGCGCACTTTCGGGATGATACTGAACCGAAAAGCATCTGTCCGATTTATTGGACACACCTTCAACGGTATTATCCAGAAGATTAACATGAGTTACCTCAAGACCTGTACCTTTAAGCGATTCGGTATCCACTGCATAGGAGTGGTTCTGGGAGGTTATCTCTATCTTTCCCGTGGCAAGATTTCTTACGGGGTGATTTCCTCCTCTGTGACCGAATTTAAGTTTGTATGTCTTGGCACCGTAGGCAAGAGATATGATCTGATGGCCGAGGCAGATTCCGAAGATGGGATATCTGCCTATAAGTGCCTTGATAGTCGCAATTGTTTCTTTAACGTCAGTGGGATCTCCGGGGCCGTTCGATACGAACACGCCGTCGGGATTGATCCGTATGATCTCCTCAGCTGTTGTGTTCCAGGGAACCTTTATCACGTTGCACCCTCTTGCGGTAAGTGAACGAACGATGTTCTGCTTCATTCCGCAGTCGATAGCCACAATGTTTAAAGGTCTCTGGCTCTTGTTGATAAAGCCTGTGCTTGAAGGGAAGGAGATCGTTTCCTTGCAGGATACTTTGGAAACCGCATCCGTGGGAATGTCTGTTTCTTTTAAGATCTTAAGACCTTCTTCAAGCGTTGTTTCGATATTGGTGATAAGAACTTTTCTGCTTCCGAGATCTCTGATGGAACGGTTTAATTTTCTTGTATCAAGACCGTAGATTCCGGGGATCTTAAAGTTCTTTAAAACTTCGTCAACGGTTTTCTCGCTTCTGAAATTCGAAGGTTCGTCATTTATCTCTCTTACGATCAGAGCACCGATCGTGGGATGAAGTGTTTCGTAATCATCGAAAGCCATTCCGTAATTACCGATAAGCGGATATGTCATGACAACCGCCTGATACGTGTAGGAAGGATCGGAAATGATCTCCTGGTATCCGACCATCGATGTGTTAAAAACGATCTCGCATACCTTGTCATCTCTGTCTCCGAAAGCATATCCAAAGTATTCGCTTCCGTCTTCGAGGATTATTTTTCTGTTATAGTCTTTTGAGGTTAACATGTTACATTCTCCATCAAAATGTATATCTTACTGAATGTCAGACAAATGTTTTTCGAAACGGTCCTTTCGGGTCTCAACCGGAACGCTTGTGGGATATTCTCCCGAGAAGCATGCCGAGCAGTATTCGTTATTTCCGCAAAGGCTTGCAAGGTCTTCTACGGGAAGGAATCCGAGTGAGTCGGCTCCGATGATCTTCGCTATCTCTTCAACGCTGTAGTGGCATGCGATAAGGTTCTCTTCGGAATCGATATCCGTTCCGTAGTAGCAGGGATGTAAGAAGGGCGGGGAAGATATTCTCATGTGAACTTCTTTTGCGCCTGCTTCGCGAAGAAGCTTAACGATCCTGCCGCTTGTGGTACCTCTTACGATCGAGTCATCGATAAGAACTATTCTTTTATCTTTTACAACGTCTTCGATCGCGGAGAGTTTGATCTTTACTTTATCGAGTCTTGCATCGGGAGCGATGAAGGTTCGTCCGATGTAATTATTTTTTATCAATCCGATCTCGTAATCGATGCCTGATTCGCGGCTGTAACCTAATGCCGCATCAAGTCCCGAATCGGGAACTCCGATAACTAAGTCCGCATCTACGGGATGAGCTTTGGCAAGGGCGCGTCCTGCGTTAAGTCTTGCACTGTGAACACCTACACCGTCGATAACCGAATCATGTCTTGCGAAATAAATGTATTCAAAGATGCAGAGTTTCTTGGGTTTCTGCTTACAGTGTTCCTTCTTTGATTCGATCCCGCTCTTTGAAAAAATGATTATCTCGCCGGGTTCGACATCACGGATGAATTCGGCTCCGACTGCTTTTAACGCACAGCTTTCCGAAGCGATCACGTACTGACCGTCCTCTGTTTTACCGAAGCAGAGAGGTCTGAATCCGTGAGGATCCCTTGCGCAGATAAGTTTCTGCGGAGACATTAAAATAAGCGAATATGCACCGTCAAGCGAATACATTGCCTGACTTAATGCATCTTCGATCGAACCTGTTAAAAGTCTTTCTCTTGTTATGATGTAAGCGATTATCTCGGTATCGCTTGTTGTATGAAATATTGCACCGGAGAGTTCTAAGGTATTTCTTAATGCGAAAGCGTTGGAAAGGTTTCCGTTATGCGCAAGTGCCATTCTGCCTTTCTGGTGATTGACTTCGATGGGCTGGCAGTTGCTTCTTAAGGATGCTCCGGTTGTTCCGTATCTTGTGTGTGCCACGGCCATGCAGCCTTCGGGAAGACGGGAGAGTGCGTCTGGTGTGAAGACCTCGTTTACCAGTCCCATGTCTTTGTGCGATGAGAAAACACCGTCATCGTTAACAACGATTCCGCAGCTTTCCTGACCGCGGTGCTGAAGTGCGTAAAGACCGTAAAAACATAAATTTGCAACATTTGCGGGCTTGGGTGAATATACACCGAATACTCCGCATTCTTCATGGATACTCATTTTATTTCCTTACTTAAACAGGTTTTTGCTGACCTGTTTTTATCATGTATCTTTTTATTTCCCGATTATCTGCTCTTTGATAATTCAAGTGACGCTTTGACGAATCCTTTAAACAAAGGATGAGGTCTGTTGGGTCTGGACTTGAATTCGGGATGGAACTGTACGCCTACGAAGAAAGGTTCAGATGTGATCTCAACTGTCTCGACAAGTGAATCATCGGGAGCGGTTCCGCCGATCGTAAGACCGTTTTCGGTAAGTACTTCTCTGTAATCGTTATTGAATTCGTAACGATGTCTGTGACGCTCGCTGATCTCTCTTGCCTGATAGCATTTTTCCATAGTGGTGCCTTCTTTGATAAGGCAGGGATAAGCACCGAGACGAAGAGTACCGCCCTTGTCGATGTCATCGCTCTGACCGGGCATGAAATCTATTACCTTGTTGGGTGTAAGTTCATCAAACTCACCCGAGTTTGCATCTTTTATGCCTGCTACGTTTCTTGCATAATCGATAACCGCGATCTGCATGCCGAGGCAGATTCCGAAGTAAGGAACATGATTTTCTCTCGCATATTTCGCCGCAAGTATCATTCCTTCGATTCCACGTCCGCCGAAGCCTCCGGGGATTAAGATTCCATCAAGCGGAGCAAGCATTTCGTTAACCGTGTCGGCGTTGATCCCTTCGGAGTCAACCCAGTTGATCTTTACTCTTGTATTGTTAGCGTAACCTGCATGTCTTAATGCTTCTGCTACCGAGAGATAAGCATCATGCAGTGCGACATATTTTCCTACGATACCGATGTTGACGCATTCGCTTCTGGTCTTGATGCTCTCAACCATTGCTTTCCACTCGTCAAGATCGGGCTCCTTTGTCTCAAGGTTTAATTCTCTGCAGACAACCGATGAGAAATTGGATTTCTCAAGCATCAGAGGTGCTTCGTAAAGGTTAGGAAGCGTGATGTTTTCGATAACGCAGTCGGGTTTTACGTTGCAGAAAAGTGATATCTTTTTGAATATTGATTCTTCAAGGGGTTCGTCGCATCTTAAAACGATGATGTTGGGGTTGATTCCCATTCCCTGAAGCTCTTTTACGGAGTGCTGTGTAGGTTTTGATTTATGCTCGTCAGAACCGTGAAGGAAGGGTACTAAAGTTACGTGAATGAAAAGTGAGTTTTCTCTTCCGACTTCAAGTGCGATCTGACGTACTGCTTCGATAAAGGGCTGTGATTCGATATCACCGATCGTTCCGCCGATCTCGGTAATGACTACGTCAGCACCTGTCTTGTTACCTACACGGTATACGAATTCTTTTATCTCGTTGGTGATGTGAGGGATAACCTGAACGGTTGAACCTAAATATTCGCCGCGTCTTTCTTTGTTAAGAACGTTCCAGTAAACTTTACCTGTCGTGAGGTTGGAATATTTGTTAAGATCCTCATCGATAAAACGCTCATAGTGACCTAAATCCAGATCGGTTTCAGCGCCGTCTTCCGTAACATAAACTTCACCGTGCTGATAAGGGCTCATGGTTCCCGGATCGACATTAATATACGGATCGAGTTTCTGAGCGGCTACTTTAAGTCCGCGAGATTTAAGCAAACGACCGAGTGATGCTGCGGTAATTCCTTTACCGAGTCCCGATACTACGCCGCCTGTTACGAAAATATATTTTGTCATCTGAAACCTCCTTATCGTTTATATTTTCTGCATTTATGATCTGATTTTTTTATTGATTTCTGAAATGTGTTTTTTTTATCTTATTGCCGGCTTTTTTGCCGGACTTTAAATTACTCAACCGTAACCGACTTGGCTAAGTTCTTGGGCTTGTCGATGTCGCATTCGTTAAGTTTTGCGACATAGTATGCCAGAAGCTGTAACGGAATGATCTCCACGGCTGCGGAGAAAAGCGTCTCAACCTTGGGAACGTAGATCACATCGTTTGCAACGGATACGATCTTTGAATTTCCTTTGTAGGTAAGTGCGAGCACATCTGCACCGCGGGCTTTTACTTCAACGATATTGCTTACCGTTTTCTCCATTACGGATTCGTTATAGCAGAGTGCCACAACAGGTCTGTGCTCTTCGATAAGAGCGATCGTTCCGTGCTTGAGTTCGCCTGCCGCATAGGATTCGGCATGGATGTAGGAGATCTCCTTCATCTTGAGCGCACCCTCGAGCGCAATCGCATAATCCGTATTTCTTCCGATGAAGAACATCGATTTGTTGTCGTAATATTTTATTGCCGTCTTATGGATCGTTGAGTTCGTATCTATTGTTTCCTGGATCTTCTTGGGTATTGCCCTTAAAGCGGATAAAAGTTTAATATATGTTTCCTCATCGATCTTTCCGAGTTCTCTTGATGTAAAGAGAGCGAAAAGATAAAGAACGGCAAGCTGTGTTGTATATCCTTTGGTTGTAGCAACCGCGATCTCGGGACCTGCCCATGTGTAGAGTGCATGGTCTGCTAAAGTTGCGATAGTGCTTCCTACTACGTTAACTACTGCGATAGTTTTCGCACCGCGATTCTTGCATTCTTTCATGGCTGCGATCGTATCTGCGGTCTCTCCGGACTGGGAGAGAACTATGAGAAGTGTATGTTCGTCAATTAAAGGATCCGAATAACGAAGCTCGCTTGCGAGTTCGCAGATAACGGGAACTCTGCAGAGTTTCTCAATTGTGTACTTGGCTGCACATCCTGCATAATATGC
>CACZOG010000121.1 GCA_902782715.1 uncultured Lachnospiraceae bacterium
CTTCTCTTCCATGGAAATTTCTGCGGAAGTGCAGCCATACTCAGGCAGCATAAATATCGGATCGTAGCCGAAACCGTTTTCTCCGGCCTCCTTATATCCTATATAGCCTTCCATGGTCTCTCTTACAACCGTTTCTTTGCCTTCTTTATCAATGGAAGCGATGGCGCATACGAACCTTGCGGTTCTGTATTCATCCTTAACACCTTCAAGTCTGTCGATGATGGACTGATTCTTAATATGATAGGAAGTATCCTCTCCCATGTATCTGGCTGATAAAACTCCGGGCTCTTTGTTAAGAGCATCGACCTCGAGTCCCGAGTCATCTGCGAAGAAATACACGTTTTTGTAGTTTACATAATCTTGAGGCTTAACTTTTAAATACTCTTCTCTTAAGCATCTGGCCTTGATCAGCGAGTTCTCTTCAAAGGTTTTGCCGTCTTCGATGATCTCAGGGTCCAGATCTTCCTCTTTCATGGTCACAACTTTCCAGTCAACAAAGTTAAATATAGATTTAATTTCTCTGATTTTTCCGTTATTTTTAGTAGCTACAATGATTTTGTTCTTCATTTTTTATGAAACTCTCCTTGTTTTCGTCTTTCCTCTTTCCAAAGCGGTTAATTTGTCCTTTTGGGAGGTTTCGGACCCATAAACTGGTACAGATAAGTCTTCATCATGCCGTTATATATCTTCCTGTTCTTATCTGCCTTACGTCCGATATCTCTCTCCGAGTTTACATAAGATGTTATCATGTACATCGACCAGGAATCGAGTGAAGCATATCTTTCACCCAGAGTTTTATAGATTTCGGTAACACTTTCTTCATCCATGAGTCTCTCTCCGTACGGAGGATTTGTGATGATGAAACCGTATTTTTTATGATGACTTAACTGATCCACTCCCCTTGTCTGGAAATGGATAAATTTATCCATGCCGGCTTTTCTGGCATTTTCTCTGGCGATCTCCACCATTTTAGGATCGATATCGTATCCCTGAATATCCATATTTTCAGGAATGGTTATTCTTTCTCTCGCATCTTCCCTGCAGTCAAACCACATTTTAGGGTCAATAAGGTGCTTCCATTCCATTGAAGAGAACCTTCTGTTGATTCCGGGAGCAGTATTTGTTCCGATCAAAGCAGCTTCAATAGGAAAAGTTCCCGAACCGCAGAAAGGATCTATAAGAATTCTGTCCGCTTTCCATGGTGAGAGCAGGATAATTGCTGCTGCCAGATTCTCCGCTATTGGAGCCTGAGCCGTTAACTGTCTGTATCCTCTTTTATGAAGGCTCGTTCCCGTGGTATCAAGTCCGACACTTACAATATCCTTGTTTATCATTACACGGATTCCGAATTCGATGCCTGTCTCGTCAAAATGACTTCTTTTATAATATGAACCAAGTCTGTCGACCATGGCTTTTTTCATGATCTTCTGAATATCCGTAGGGCTGAAGAGCTTGCTTTTTACGCTTGCCGCCTTAACTACGTTAAACTTGGCATCCTCGGGAAGATATCTCTCCCAGTCGACAGCTTTGGTGCCCTGGAAAAGTTCCTCGAAAGTCTCCGCCTTGAATTCTCCGACATTTATAAGGACTCTTTCGGCCGTACGAAGGAAAACATTGGCATAACAGATTGCCTCCGCATCGCCTTCAAAATACACTCTTCCGTCGGATACTCTTGTTACTTCGTATCCTAAATCAAATATTTCTTTTTTCAAAACGGATTCCATGCCAAAGTGACACGGAGCTATCAATTCTATTCGATCAAGCATCAGATCTGCCTTTCGTCAAATGTTTCGTTTAATCACCTATATGATTTTAATATAAGTGTTCTCAAAAATAAACAAAAATCAGATGTACATTTTACTGTCTATGAATTCTTTAGATGCCTTAAGACCCAAACCGGTAAGTTCATTATATTCTTTGATCGCACCCATCAGATTTCCGCTTTTTGCAAGCTTTGTGATCCTCTCTTTTTCGCTTGCGGAAAGATTATCGAATGCCGTACGAAGTTCACCCCCGGTATCATATGATGACTGATTCTGCTTTGCAAAGAATTCGGCATTTTCTCCGGCAAGTTTCTCATAAACTTCTTTTTTACCCAGAAACATATCGTATTCTTTGCTCTGGTCAAGATGAGTTTCAAAATCTTGATTTAATGTATCAAAAAATTTGTCTATTAAAATATCAACGCTCTCTTTATCGGTTGTTTCAATATGCACTTTTAACGTATCCGAATCCCGGGATTCTAAACTAAAAACTATGAAAAAGTTTCCGTTTTTCCTGTAATTCACGACTATTTTTAACTTACCGTCGATCACATCGACCTTGTAAAGATGAAACGCATTTTCAAAGAAATGTAAAATGTACAAACCACCCTTATCATCGGAGCCTAAAAGATAGGGATCTCCGTTATCATACTTGGTAGTCTGCTGTTTTAAACAGTCGCGTAAAGTAAAGCTTTCAATGATAAGAGGTTCTTTTGTCTGACTTGCCTCTTTACCGGCACCGGCTTTACTCAGATCTATAGAGTTTTTGGTACTTTTATCATCCTCATCGTTTAAACACTTTAATTCATTTTCTTTTTTTCTGTAATTTAAAAAATCAAATAATCCCATGGTAGCCCTCCATATATAACAACACTGTTTCATTGTATCATAACTCCCGGGGTTTTTGTTATAAACATACGAAATGAATATACCCAGCCCGCCGCATAAAAAATACCCTCCTTACCTTTATCAGGTAAAGAGGGTATGTATCTTTAAAGTATGAATCGGTTATTATCCCAAAGTTACAACTACGTTGTATTCTTTTGTGCCTTCTTCAATAGGAACTACACAGCCGTCAACTGCCTTGCCGTTAACTTCCATTGAAGCAACACCCTTGCATACATGGTTGGGGTTCTTAACAGTAATGTTGTAAGTTGCTCCACGGAACTGTCTTGCAGCTGTAAATCCGTCCCACTCATGAGGGATTGAAGGATTGATCGAAAGTCCGTCAAAATCAGGCTGTACACCGAGGATGTACTGCGAAATAGCAACCATGTTCCATGCTGCTGTACCTGTAAGCCATGAGTTCTTGCCCTGACCGAAGTTCTTTCCTGTCTGTCCGATATCGGAACCGGCATCCTTACCACCGATCATCTGACCGTATACATAAGGCTCAGTCTTGTGAATATCGGATGTCTCCTCTGTAAATGCGGGAGCGATCTCTGAATA
>CACZOG010000122.1 GCA_902782715.1 uncultured Lachnospiraceae bacterium
TTAATACCCGAAGAATCGGATACTTCGTTCTTAATATCCGAAGTACCCGACTCAATATCATTATTGTTTTTTCTTTTGCTCAAAGCAGTAATTCCGGTGATCAGTACAACAACCGCAATTATTATAAAAAGTCCGATGGGAACAGCAAGTAAAAGAAAATCTTTTATCCCCTTGTGTTTATTTTCATTCATTGCTTTTCTTCCTTCTTTGTATCCTCTTTATCGGAATCCTCTTTCTTTTCTTTCTCTTTCTTCTCGGATTCCGCATATTTGCGATGGATATTGTCTATATCATCCGTGGTTCCGCCGCCGTTATCCTTAGGATCCCTGAATTCGCCTTTTTCGACGAGTCTTAAAAATGCATCAACAACGTCTGCGGTAAGCTGCGTGCCGGAGACTTCCGTAATGATCGATACGACCTTGTCAAAATTCATTCGTTTTCTGTAAGGTCTGTCGGAATACATTGCGTCAAAAGTATCCGCAACCGCAATGATCTGTGCCACTCTGGGAATTTCATCTCCCTTAAACCCTCTCGGATATCCTTTTCCGTCAGGTCTTTCATGATGGCAGTATGCACCGACTGCCAGTTCGGGAACAGAATTGATGTCTTTTAAAACATTGTAGCCCTGAGTCGAATGCGATTTGATGATCGTAAATTCTTCATCCGTCAGTTTGCCCTCTTTGTTTAAAACCTCAGGCTTAATGCCTATTTTTCCGATATCATGAAGAAGCGCAATGTTGTAATATTTCTCAACATCCTCCTCATCGTATCCGAGTTCCTTTGCGAGCATGGCCGTATATTTGGCAACACGAACGGAATGACCTTTGGTATATCTGTCTTTCATATCGATCGTCTTGGCGATCGCTTCGATCATCTCACGGATAAAACGTCTGTTCTGAGCCTGTTTCTTCATGAGTGTCTGAGTTTTGATCTTAACGGCATTGATCACCAACTGTGATATTGCAAACAGGATCAAAACAACCATGAGGAATCTAAAAATGAAAGTCTCGTATAAAGCTTTCTTCTTAACGATGGTTACGGAAAGTTCATTGTTTCCTCTTCCCATCTGATCCTGAAGAGACATCACAAAATGATATGTTCCGCCTTTTAGGTTCGTGTAATGCACAGGTTCAAGTTCGCTTCTTTTAACGGTTGTCTTTTCTTTTTCAAATCCTTCGAGATAATAAGTTACCTTGGGATTCATAAGCGAATATGTATATACAAAACCGTAAACCGTAAGTCTCTTGGTACTTGCGGGTACGGTGATCGTTCCCGAATCATCCGCATAGATATTCAAACCGTCCGCTTCAACATAGGGAACAGCCATTTTTATCTCTTCGACCGTGTCAAAATTCTCTTCGATATTAACCTTGGATACACCCGTTGATCCGGAAATGTACAGATCGCCTTCAGGCGTAAGTTCGCTGTAGGAGTTTGCAGTCGTTACGCAGGAAAGTCCGTTATCCATGCTGTAGAAAATCGGCTTTATCTCCTCATTCGCAATCAGTTCTTCAACCGTTGTTACATATACGCCGTTACTGGATAATATCCACATTTCTTCCTGGCTGTTTTCATACAGGTCGAAATTGTTCGAATAAGGGAATTTCTCGATCGTTGTGATCTTGTAATCATCAGTCATATATGCTATCGAGTTACTCGTTACGATCCAGTAAAGCTTTCTTTGTCTGTCTCTCTTTATACGTAAGACAACAAGTGACGAAAGTCCGTCATCCCTGTTTAAATTCGTTATCTTATTATCTTTTATGATACATATTCCACCGCCGTCGGTACCCATAACGATCTCTTTGTTAAAGCCTTCGCAGACGGTCAGTATCTCGGGATTGGTAAGTCCCGATTTGGTTCCGAACACATCAGTGACTGCATCGTTTTCAATAACTGCCACGCCGTCGGAGCAAGCCACGTAATGTTTCCCGTCGGTTCCTTCGCTTGCGACTCTGACTTTGTTGGAAGGAAGTCCGCTCGAAGTGTTAAATACGGTAATGTTTCCGTCATCAAGCTTTATAAGCCCCAGTTCGGAATACGTCGAGATCCAAACAACACCTTCGGAATCTTTTACGACCGATCTTATTCTTATGTTATCAAGCATCTCGATAAGATTCGAGCATTTTTCGTATTGCTCGGGAACGTTGGTCTTCTGTCTTATCGGCAGTCTGTCTGTCTGCACTCCGCTCTCTACGGCTATAAGACCTGTGTCGGTTCCGAGTAAAAGATATGATTTATATCTGCAGGTCGAGTTAACGACTTTTTCTTCGATATCGTATTTTGCAAAAATATCCGTGAAACGGTTACGGACAATCTTCAGCACGCCCTGTCTTGATGACGAAAACCAGAGATTTCCCTCATAGTCGGTAAGCATCTGGTCTACGGAATTGTTCATGGGAAGATTGTTTATTTTTCTGAATCCCGAGTAATCATAAAAACCGATACCCGTATCCGAGCAGATCCAGAGTTTATCATCGATGTATTCAAGGGAATTTACTTCAGTAAGCGGGAAAACGTTGATCTTCTTACTGTCCTGCATTCCGTTGCTTAAGTTGCCGTAATATATTTCAGAGCCTTCAGTGCCGATGTACACATATCCGGGATTCTCAGGATCCGGAAGAATGCAGTTCGCATTACTGGTATTGCCGACAAGTCTGCTGCCCTCGTAATAGCTTGTTATTTTCTCGTTTTCAATCGTGAAAACATCGCCGTCCTGAGTTATTCCGTAAATGATTCCGGTATTCGGATCGGTTCTTAATTCATCAACATATTCACTCGAGATCTGTGCCTCGTTAAGAGGATGAAGATTCATTGCCGCATCTGCAACTCCGATTCCGTGAGTGGTTGCAATATATACCTTGCCGTCCAAGTCTTCGGTTATACATCTGATCGATGACTGAAGTTCGCCGATCTCTTTGTATACCGTATACTTGCCCTTATTCATTATGGCAATGCCGTTATCGTTCGTTCCGATCCACAGACGGTCTTTACTGTCAACATAAAGACAGCTTACGCTTGTGATACCCGTTGTCGAATCGATTCTTTCAAAGGTATTTCCGTCGTATCTTATAAGACCGGAATAACTGCCGATCCAGATAAAGCCTTCGGAAGTTTCCGTTATGGCATTTGCTTCGGATGTGGGAAGTCCGTTGCTGTTGTTGTAAAGAACCGCGGAATATCCTTCATTTTGTCCGGTAAAATCAACTGAAACCTCATCGTACTCAGCTCCCGTTTTGTTTTCGGCGAAAACATATCCAAGAGGGAAACCTGTCAACGCGAATATTGCGGCTAAAACAAATAAAAGGGCAGAGTTCGCCAAAACTTTACCCCGTCCTTTTCCAAATAAACAAAAACGCTTTACAGACGAATTGATAAGCTTAAACATTTCAGTACTCCAAAAGATTTAATTGCCCATTTTTCACACGTCTATAATTCTATCATATTTAGTTAATTACTACAATAAAACTTACATATATTAAAGCTCTTTTGCCAAATAATCTCTCACATCCGGGAGACCGGTGAAGATCTTATGGCATAAACTCCTGATCTGATCATCGGGTTGGATCATGTCGGGAACCATGATGGGCATAGCTTTGGCGGCATAAGCAGCCCTTATTCCGTTAAAAGAATCCTCGATAATGTAGGCATTCTCGGGCTTGACTTCGAGTTCTTCGCAGGCTTTTAAGAAAATGTCAGGTTCGGGCTTTGATTTACTCACCATATCACCGCAGATGACTTTCTGAAAATACTCAAGGATATGTGCATCTCTTAACTGATTTACGACAGTCTGCGTTTTCGTTGACGAAGCCAGAGCAACTTTGACATTGTTTTCTTTGAGAAACGAAAGCAGCTCAACCACTCCGGGTTTCATCGGGAGTTTTCCTCCGTCACACATTTCATGATACTTCTTCGAGATTATGCCTTTAAAATACTCGTAATCATAATCCTCTCCGTAAGCCTCCTTGAAAACTGCTTCGGTTGCTTTGTCATTGATCCCTATGCATTTTATGACAATTTCATCCATCATGGGGAGATTAGTCTCTTTGGCAAAATCCAGCCAGAGATCAACTATTATTCTTTCGGAATCAAATATGACTCCGTCCATGTCAAATATTACCGCTTCGATCATAAAGCCTCCGTTTTTTTGTTTGATTTATTGTTGAACTGCCCGGTCTTTGAATTTTGTTTGCCATAAATACTGACTTTCGCGGTCAACATTTTTTCGCCTTTTGAAATACCTGCAAATACACGAACTTGTCGATTTGTTAATTTTAGACTTAATTTATTTGAGTATCACATTTCGGCCATTATTTTATCCAGAATACCCTTGCAGCCCTCTGAAATCTGGTTATAAGCCGTCACAAAATCTCCCGTATACCAGGGGTCCGCAATCTGCTTTCCGGGCCTTGAAGTATAGTCCATGCAGAGGGAAATCTTATCATCTCTTCCGTCAAAAAATCTGTCACGCATTATCCTGTGATGAATATCTTCCATCGCGATAATGTAATCGAACTTATCATAATCGTCTCTTCTTACCTGTCTTGCACGATGTCCTTTGCAGTCGATTCCGTGTCTTCTAAGCTCATCTCTTGCCGGCGGATAAACCGGATTTCCCAGTTCCTCCGTGGAAGTGGCCGCAGACTCTACATAAATACAGTCTTCAAGGCCTTTCTTTCTTATCATGTCTTTTAAAATATACTCGCCCATCGGCGATCTGCAGATATTGCCCCAGCAGACAAA
>CACZOG010000123.1 GCA_902782715.1 uncultured Lachnospiraceae bacterium
AATCGTTAAAGACGGCATTGTAAAAGAAGGAAATGTCTTAAAAGTAGACAGTTTCCTAAACCACCAGATGGATGTAAAACTTTTCCACGAAATGGGACTTGAATGGAAAAAGCTTTTCGAGGGAAAGCCCATCAACAAGATACTGACCATAGAGGCTTCCGGAATCGGAATCGCATGCGTGGCTGCGGAATGCTTCGACGTTCCCGTCGTATTTGCAAAGAAAGCGCAGAGCATTAACCTCGACGGAGAAATGTACACATCAAAGGTTGAATCCTTTACCAAGAAAAAGGTATACGACATAATCGTTTCAAAGAAATTCTTATCAGCCGACGATCACATTCTCATAATAGATGATTTCCTTGCAAACGGATGTGCGGTAAACGGTCTTATAGATCTTATCAATGCAGCCGGTGCAACGGTTGAAGGTGTCGGGATCGCAATAGAGAAAGGTTTCCAGGCCGGCGGGCAGATGATCCGCGAAAAAGGGATCCGGCTCGAAAGCCTTGCCATCGTTGAATCCATGGATGCCGCAACAGGCAGCATAGTTTTCAGACATTAAAAGAATAAAGATCCAATATGAACAAAAAAGGTGTCGGGCACTGCTGCCGGACACCTTTTCTTATTTTATTGAACTGATACCTTAAAACTATTCCGCATCCTTGGGCTGATCGGATGTACAGTGAGGGCATTTTGTTGCTTCGATATCGATCTCACTCTTGCAGAAAGGACAGATCTTTGTTGTGGGAGCTGCTTCCTCTTCCTGCTTCTTAGCAAGTTTCTTTGCTGCTTCTTCTGCTGCCTTTGTTGCCCCGTTGATCGCTTTAAGCATAATGAAAAGAATAACGGCAAGGATAAGGAAATTGATCACTGCTGTAATAAATGCACCGTAGTCAAGTGACAGAGCCAAAGCTGCCTCAGAATCCAAACCTTCGTAATTAACCCAGGGAAGTCTGATCGCACCTGCAACCTGTGCTCCGCCGATACTGTTGATCAAAGGGTTGATAAAGCTTGTTGTAAGAGCTGTTACGATAGATGAGAATGCGCCGCCGATGATAACACCGATTGCCATATCCATTACGTTTCCTTTGAGAGCAAATTCCTTAAATTCTTTTAAAAGTTTCATTTCCAGTTCCTCCTCTGAATTATTGTAAAAATTTAATTGCCCACATTTATGCCGAATTGGTTAAGGAATTTATTCATTCCGTCGCCTATACGCTGCAAGAATTGGGTTGCATCGTTTATTTTATCAAGCGTATTATTAAGCTTGTCGACATCAATACCCGAAATTACTTCCTGGAATCCGGTGAAATCGATCTGACTGATGGTATCAAGTGCCTCGTTGATCTTAAATACGTCGATCGCGCTGTTTAAAGTCGTGAGCGTCTTATTGAGTTCTATCGGGTCAACCATCGAAATCACATTGATCGCGGGTTCGATCATCACCGTGAAATCTTTTATCTGTTTGATCATAAAAGCCGTAGCGGCAAGATTTGCGAG
Organism: uncultured Lachnospiraceae bacterium; assembly: GCA_902782715.1. Classification (GTDB taxonomy): domain Bacteria; phylum Bacillota; class Clostridia; order Lachnospirales; family Lachnospiraceae; genus UBA3766. The sequence continues at coordinate 1,498 of CACZOG010000123.1, forward strand.
CAGCAGGAAGAACACGAGGATCAGTATTATCCTGTCGATGATCTGTCCTATAAACATTGCTTTTATTCTTTTAGAATTTTTGTCATCCATTTCTTTTTCCTCCGTCTTCTATATGTACAAGGCTTTTTCGCTTCTGCTTTCATGACAGGTAAAATAGATTATCTGACAGTCTTCCGAAAGCTTTTTAAGAACTCTCACGGCCGCTCCTAAATTTGCGGCATCAAAGTTCGCAAAAGGATCGTCGAGAATAATGAACGGTTTCTCTTTTTCATACATTGCATCCGTAAGGGCAAGTCTTAAGCAGAAGTCCGTCACTTCTTTGAGTCCGAGACTTAAATCCGAAACTCTTCTCTGCATTCCTTCTTCGGATTTCGTAATATTAAAATCCGTATCTATTTTGAAATCTTCAACGTCGCCTTCAAAGTAAGAACAGTATCTTTTGAATCCTTCCATTGTGGGGCCCGTGTATTTAAGCGAAAGGGCATCCTTTGCTTTGGTCAGATATTCGAGAGTCTTCTCAAGAAGAAATCTGTTTTGTTCATACTTTATAAGAGTCTCTTTGTCTTCTTCAATTTCCATCCCGAGATTCTTAAGTCCTTCGAGTTCTTCCTGCTGTTCTTCAAGCCTTTTTCTGTAGCCGGACATATGTTTAAGCTTCTCTTCGCATTCCTCTTCGTACTCTGCGATCTCATCCGAAATATCCTCGGGATTCCGCAAGTCGTCCGGCAGTTTTTCGCTTATCTCTTTTATATCATTTTCTGACTCAAATTGCACTAAATTTATCTTTTTTCTTTCCGCTTCTTCCATGTACTGCGCATACATTACGAGAAGTCCGGAAAATTCCTCGAGCTGAGTGAGCACATCGTCTCTTTTCGCCGCGCCGCAGCTTTCAAAAAAGGCATTGACTTCTCTCTTTTTCTGCTCGTATTCGTTCAGTGCTTTTTCGTATTTTTCCTTACGTACTTTTAAAACCTCGTATTCTTTGGTATCATCCAGGATCTTCATAAGTTCGTCAAGGGTCGTCTCCTCGTTGTAGGTGCCTTTGTATTTCTCTATGAAGTTTCTGCTCTGTCCCGTCAAAAGCGTTATTTCGCTCTTTAAGTTTTCGATATCGCGTCTTCTTACACCGTTCGTATCGACATGGATCATTGCTTCCTCGTCACTCACTTCGGTTGTGATCTTCTCGTATTCCGATCTCTGATTGAGTCTGAACACAAAAATGAGAACGAGAAGGATCACGGAAACTGCAAAGAGTGCAACCTCCTGCCAGAGATACATCTCACCTTTTATGCCCATGATCCCGAGAACGGTCAGTGATGCAGCCGCGCCGAAGAACAGTATGACAAGGGCTATCATGATGAAAAGAAGTGTTTTTCTTTTCTTCTCGGCTTTTAAAAATCTTTCTTCCTCGCGTTCGAATTTTTCCTGTCTTCTTTCCTTCTCGGTTCTGACATATTCCTCCGTATCCGAATCAAGGCTTCTTTCCTTTAATGCAACATCGCTTTGTTTCTTCTGAATGTCGTTTACAAAAGAAATATAGCTTTTAACCTCATCCTGCGTGCAGACGCCTTCCGAAAAACGATCCATTATCCTGTCGGTATCTTCGCTTGTCTCGATCCGGTTTTCGTTCATCTCTTCCGCAAGACGGTTCATTCTGATGATGCGCTCTTTGTTTTCCGATATTTCTGCTGCGGACGGGATACGGATATTAAAAAATTCTTTTATCTCATCCGCCTTTTTCTTCTTGGAATTGTATTCGTCTATGATCGACTCGTACATTTTTCTCTTGGCTTTGATCGTTTCGGCTTTCTGGACCGTGTCAAGTTCCGCTCTTAATTCTTTGATCTTTTTCTTGTCGTAATCGATCCTTGCCATTTCCGAATTGATCTGATTCTCAAGAATCTCTGTCGCCTTTTCGACGTTTTCGTAATTCCTGTATCTGTTGCTGTCATCGGATATCTTCGAGCGAAGACTCTTGATCTTCCCTGTCTTCCTGTCGGGCGAATACTCGTTGAGCTTCTTCTCAAAAAGCACGCATGACGCCTCGTAATTATTGATATCATCCGTCGCATTCGTAAGGTTGCCGAGTTTGGCTCTGATCGAATCCGTTATATTTTCTTCTTTCCTGTTAAGATCAGAAGAAGCGATATATGCCGTTCTGAAAAAAGAATCCTTATCTATTCCGAAGATCTTCGTACCGAGCGAATTCTTTTCGAAATCATCACATACGTTATTTGTCAAAAGGTCTCTTACTTCAAACGAATCCTCATTTTCATTCTTTCCGAATGTTCTTGATACCTCATACTCTTTTCCTGCATATTCAAAAGACATGCTTCCGCCGTAAGTTCCTTTGTTCCAGGGACGGTATTTCTCCCTCTCCTTATCCTTAAGGCTTCTCTTGTTCTCATCCTCAAATCCGTAAAGCATGACCTTGATAAAAGAAGCGAGCGTACTTTTGCCGTAACCGTTTTCCTTGCAGAATTCATTGAGTCCGTTTTTGAATTCGTAAGTAAGATCATTTAATTTTCCGAAGCCCTCGATATGGCATTTGATAAGTCTCATTCCATGATCTCCTCTCCGGACAGAGCATTAAGACCCATCTGCACGATGCGGCCCTTTATGTCTTCGTCAAATTCATCGGAGTCTTTGACCAGTCTTATGAACCAGCCCTTAAGCGACTCATCATATGCGTATTTCATATAATCAACATGAACCTTACTCTCATTCGTAACTTTTATGAAATAATAATCTTCTTTGAAGGCCGAAGCGATCAGATCCTCGTCAACATCCGTGTTCTCATCTACTTTTCCCGTGAGTCTCACCTTGACAAGATCTTTATCGCTATAACGGTGTGCCGTCAGTTCGCGGCGAAGCTTTTCAATGATCTCGGAAGAATTGGCGGAATCCGAGATATCCATATCAAGCGTATGAAGCTTTCTTGATGCAAAATCGGTAAACTGCTCAGATATCTTTCCGCTTTCCTCATCTATGTCAAGAAGAACAAAACCGTGATCGCCGCACTCATCGAAACCTCTTCCTTCAAGGCATCCGGGATAACAGTATGTGCCTCTTGAATCAAGCTGTTTTGATCTGTATTCGTGGATATGTCCGAGCGCAAGATAATCTATTCCCCTGCCCTTTAAGGAAGAGACGGGAACAATATCGGTCGTATCCTTACCCTCGTATTCGTTTTCCTGACCGTGAAGCGTAACGATATTTATATCCGAAAACTCTACATTCAGAGTCTGAATGAGCGATGAAGAATTATCCTCGGAAAACTCGGCGCCGTAAAGTACGATCTTCTTATTAACGGAATCGGGGTTTAAAACATACGAGGTCCAGTTTTCCGTAAAGGTATGAAGATTTGCGGGTATCTCGCCTTCTTCTTTTACGTAATTGATAAAGCTGTCCCTGTCATGATTTCCGCGAAGATAATAGTACTGAAGAGACGAATGTTTGATGATCTCGGATAAAACCACCGAAGATACTTTTCGCGATACGCTCTTCGTATCAAAAAGATCCCCCGCTATAATGATCGCTTTCACATCAAGGCTTTCGGCAATATCCGAAAGGCGCGCGAAATTAAGCGTGAGCTCGTTTCTCCGCTCCTTTGCTTTCTGTGCGTCCAGATTGGTTTTCATTGCCGAATCAAGGTGTAGATCGGCGGTATGTATTATTCTCATTTCTGCTCCGGATAACTTTGTCTTCCAACTTTAAAAATCTATTTAAAAAACCAAAAACAGTATATCAAAAACACGTCCAAAATGCGACAGATTTTCTTGAAAAACCAAACCTTAGAGGATAAAATTTAACTGTGTCTTTTTTACACATATAAACCTGAAAAACAGTATCGTCGGAGTATTTTATATGATAATTGATATAAAAGATGATTTTAATTTACAGACCATTGCGCAAAGCGGTCAGTGTTTCAGATTTAACCCATCGGACGACGGATATTATAAGATCGTCGCTTTCGGGAAGATCTTAAGGATAAGAGAACTCGAAAAGCACCGTTTTGAATTCGACTGTTCCAAAAAAGATTTCGATTCTGTCTGGTACGATTATTTCGATCTCGCAACCGCCTATTCGAAGATCAGAAGTTCCGTTAAAAACGATGCATTTTTATTAAACTGTGCCGGGGCTTCCGAAGGCATGCGAATGTTAAAACAGGATATCTGGGAGATGACAGTTTCTTATATCATTTCACAAAGGAAAAGCATTCCTGCGATCAAGACATCGATCGAACGGCTCTGTGAACTCTGCGGGGATAAGATATCCGATCATGACTATGCTTTTCCCACACCGATCCGGATCCTTTCGGCCGACAAGGACAAACTGGCTTCCTGCGGACTCGGATACAGGCTTCCTTATATCCTTTCTGCCGCAGAAACTTTTTATTCAGATCCGTGTCTTATAAAAAATCTGAAAAAGCTTGATGACGATACTCTTTTTGAAGAATTAAAAAAGATGCAGGGGGTCGGCGATAAAGTCGCCTCCTGCATCGCATTGTTCGGTTTTCACCGCTTAAATTTCTTTCCTAAGGACGTCTGGATCATAAGAGCTCTTAACGAACATTATCCGAACGGTTTTGACATGGAGCTGTATGCTCCTTACAACGGCGTTATCCAGCAGTATATTTTCTACGCATACAGAAATGCACACAAATAAACTTAAGTCTTTATTTACGATCCCTTTACATGGGATGATAACCGGATGATATCACTCGGTTACCGTCTCGCCGGTTTTATAATACTTCCCGTTCTCGTAAGTATAGGTTGTAATATAAGTTTTATTCTCCGAATCTCCGCTCGTTCTTACGCATTCAATCGTCCGGTCATCATAATTAACCGTATATGAATATATCCATTCAAACGCCGGGAAGAAAACGTATTCGTCATCTTTTAATTCATATGCGGAATACATCACCATTGAGCTCATTCCGTTTGTGCCTCTCTGAATAATAAGTTCATCCGAACCGTCGAAATTAACGTCTTCGAAATGAGCCTCAAATGTGGGATCGGCGAAAACCATTCTGTCCTGACCACCCGCTTCGTCAACGGAATATACAACCGATAAAGGCTTTACAGCATCCTTAAATACAAAAATGTCCCTTTTATGATCTGTATATCTGTCTTCGCCCGGCCATTCAAATCGGATTCCTATCTGAAGAGCGTTTTTCTCGTCGTCAACCCATCTGACATACTCAATCTCTTCGGCACTCGTTATCTTTACTTCCTTTAATTTTTCTTCAACCCAGTCCTCTGAAAAATCTCCGAGATCACGAATGTCTCTTTCCGACATTTCTTTTACGAATACCAGCTGACCGTCCTCGATCTCGGCTGTTCCTACGGTTTTGATTATAGGATCCCCGTATCCGTTCGGCCCGCTTTCTTCAAGGATAAGTTTACCGTCTTTGACTTCCACTATACTATAATCATAATTGTATCCGTCCAATACATAGCAATCATGCATTTTAGCATCATAGACAACGCACTGAATCCTTACCATGCCGCTTCCGTACATGCGGCAGGTACAGAAATCGTCATAACCGTCTCCCGTCACATCGCAGGTATGATATCCCAGATCCGCAGGCAGCCCGAGATTTGTAACCATGTAATTTTCAAATTCCATCTCAGGAGTCATCGCGATACTTGAAGGCAGTCCGTAATAATAGATCTCACATCCGGCTTTATTGGGTTTATCAGAATTCGATGAATTATGCTCACAATAGAAATATATCCATTGTCCCGAATGAATTTCCAGTTCTCCCTCATTTACCAATGTCGGTTCAATGTTTTCGATCATGTATTCAATGTAATCGTTCCCTAATTTCCTGTCCGAAACATATACTTTCCAGTCGGTATCATAGTCCCACAGCCTTCTGAATTCAGCTTTAACGTTTAATTGGTAAACTATGTCGTATTCTTCTTCATAATCAAAAAAGTATTCGTAATATCTGTTTTCAAAAGCATCTTCGTTTTCTATCCGAACAAGCGAAGTCATTCTGGGTTCCGTCATTAAGATCCAGTCATCATCCGGATCTGAAACGGTCTTATTGTCCGGATCGTTCGGGGCATCGTCCGTGCATGCGCACAGACAGGCTATCGAAAAAGCGATAACCGCAAAACTTATTATCTTTTTTAAATACTTATTATTGTTCATGATCAGAACCTTTCTCTTACAGTCTGCAAGAATAAAGATTTCCGTTTGCCGTACCTGTCTACAGGAACATCTTCTCGCATTTGAAGATGTCTTTTCTTTCGTCATATTTATATACGGCTATAAACCTGTTTTCGGCGGTATAAACCTTAAACATCTGCAAGTCGCAGGCAGTCGGTTTCAGATCATCCGTTACCGTTTGTGCGCTGCCGTTTGTATCTGCAATCTTTTCTATATTGCTCCACAAAAGAGGATTGCCGTTTTCTATTATCTTGCCGCTTTCTTCTTTAACACAGATCGATTTAAGATCTTTAAAAACATCGCTTGTGGGAAGTATGAATTCATCCACTTTTCCGGCTTTCGCAAGTTCTTCGATCTCGGATAGTTTAAGCGAATTTTCAGATGTGAAAAAAGATACTTTCGTTCTCAAAAGATGCTCCATGCATCCGCCGCATCCGAGTTTCGCTCCGATATCCCTGCAAAGAGATCTTATGTACGTTCCTTTTGAGCAGTGCACATTAAAAGAAACATAGGGCAGATCGATCTCTTTTATCTCGATCTCATGGATCGTAATATCCCTTGCTTCTCTCTCGATCTCCTTACCCGCTCTGGCAAGTTCGTAAAGTTTCTTTCCGTCTTTTTTTATTGCGGAATACATCGGAGGGATCTGTTTTATCGGACCGGTAAAAGAGCTGACCGCCTCTTCGATTTCCTCTTTGGTGCAGTTAACTTCTTTCTTTGCGATAACCGTTCCGGTCGTATCTTCCGTATCGGTCTCAACTCCCAGAAGCATTCTGCATTCGTATTCCTTGTCCTTGTCTTCAAGAAAAGAACAAAGCTTTGTGGCGTTTCCTAAGCACACCATCAAAACACCCTCAGCCGCGGGGTCGAGAGTGCCTGTATGTCCTATTTTCTTTTGTTTTAATATGCCTCTTAAAACCGCTACGGCATCCATCGAAGTGAAGCCCGGTTCCTTGTAGACATTGATCAAGCCATTATGCATCGTTTATATCCGTATTTCAAATTTATATCATCTTTTTTGGTCAGGCGTTCTGATACTGCTTCGACATTAACGGTTTCATGCTTCGTTCAAGTACTCCCGTAAAATACGCTATGCACATTCCGTAATTCGTGATCGCAACTCCTCTTTCCTTTGCGGCTTCTATTCTGTACTTCATCTCTTTTTCGTTGAGCATGCATCCGCCGCAATGAATGATAACTTTATATTTATCAAGATCGTCGGGATATTCGACTCCGTGCACGAAATCGATATTAAGATCTCCCGCCTTTTTAAGCATGGCGGGAATCTTCTCGGTTCCGATATCACCACACTGTCTGTGATGCGTACATCCCTCGGCTATGAGAACATTATCTCCGTCCTTAAGATTCTTTAATGCTTCGACACCCTCTAACTGATGATCAAGTTCTCCCTTGTAACGTGAGAAAAGGATTGAAAAAGATGTAAGAGGGATTTCTTCGGGAACGATCTGACCTACCTTCTTAAAAGCCTGACTGTCGGTTACAACAAGTTTTATATCAGTTTTGTATTTGTCTATAACTTTTGAAAGTTCCGAATCCCTGCAGACTATGGGAATCGCACCGTTGTCGAGAAGATCTCTGATCGTCTGCTGCTGAGGTAAGATCAGTCTTCCTTTGGGTGCGGCCTTGTCGATCGGCACGACCAGAACAACGATGTCGCCTTCATTTACAAGATCGCCTATCAGAGCCTTTTCGCCTGAACTCTCGTTAAGCATTGCGGCCATCCTGTCTTTTAATTCATAGATTCCTTCACCGTTTAAGGAACTTACTTTACTGAAATTCTCAGACGGTATTTCGTATCTTTTCGATGCATCATTGATGTCATCATCATTTTTTGATATGTCCGATTTATTGTACACAATGATATACGGGATCTTTTTCTCTTTTATGGTCTCAAATATCTCGCCGTCATTGTCGGAAAATCCTTTTTCGGAATCGATCACAAGGATTGCAAGATCTGTTTTTCTCAATGCTTCTTTTGCCTTGCCTATTCTTAACTGTCCGAGCTCGCCTTCATCATCAAGTCCCGGAGTATCCGTTATCACAACAGGACCCAAAGGGAGGATCTCCATTGTCTTGTTAACGGGGTCGGTGGTTGTTCCGAGAACATCCGATACTATTGACAGATTCTGTCCCGTGATCGCATTTACAAGGCTGCTCTTACCCGCATTTCTGCATCCGAAAAATGCTATGTGTTTTCTCTCCGATGAAGGAGTTTCGTTCATGCCCATGGTGTGTTTCCTTTTCTTTCACGTTTATTATTTTAGTTTCGACACTGAAAACTCTGCCTCTTGAACCTATGTCCAGTAAGGCTTCTGGTCCTTATGCGTATAGCCCTGCATCTTTGTCTCGTATTCTTTTACTTTTGCCGCATAAGTCTCCGCTGTTTTGCCTTTCAGTTTTCCTTCATCCTTAAATGTTTTATACAGATCGCAGAACTCTTTGAAATTGCTTTGCGCTGCGTCTTTATAATTATTGCTCATGTTCATCTCGAGTTTCTTGATGGCTTCATCCATCTCTTTCTCGTATCTGCTTTTGAAAAGTCCCATACTTTTCCCTCTTCCGACTTTGGTTATTCTTCTGCTTTCTGCATTGATCCTTCGCTTATCTTGAATCTGTTCTTTCCGTGTTCTTTGGAGTAATAAAGAGCGGCATCCGCATTTTCGTAAAAGCTTTCAAAATCTCTAAACTCTCCGTTGTTTATGGAGATTCCGACCGATGAACCGATAATGGGAGGAAGACTCGATCTGACCATCTTTTCGGACAGTCCCGAAAGTATTCTTGCAGCTGCTTCCGATATTTTCTCCCTGTCTGTTTCATCCTTGACATATATGGTAAATTCGTCTCCGCCAAGTCTGCAGACAAACGCATCATAATCTTTGAAACATTCTTTTAAATGCTCTCCGTATGCGATAAGAACAGCATCTCCGGTGCTGTGTCCGTAATGATCGTTCACGCCCTTGAAATTGTCAAGATCGGACATGATGAGCGTTCCGTGTTTATCACTCTTAAGTTCTTCGCTAACAAGTTTTTCGAGAAAACTTCTGTTGTAAAGGCCGGTCAGTCCGTCGGTCTCCGCTTTGTTCTTTATCTCGTTGAATACTTCTACCTGATCGGTGATATCCGATGCCCAGACCATGTATCCCTGCACAACGCCGTTTTCGTTTAAAGCTTCTTTTCTGAAACCGTAAACGTGAGATTCTTTTTCAAGCGTGTTGTATTTATCATCAAGTATGTCTTTTAAGATCCTGTATCTTCTGACATTTTTACCGATCTGAACGTAAGGGAAAAGTTCCTTTCCGTTCTCGTTCATCATAAGAACCTCTCCCGTCATGTCGACAACCACAACGCTTTCGGAAGTATGATTAAGAGCACTCGCGGCTATGACCTTGGTATTGTTGTTAAATCCGTATTTTAATGCTCCGTAAGATACTATGCATATCGCGGATATTACGCCGAATCCGATAAGATCGTAGGAAGAGACTCCGACAACCTTGAGCGCGATGAAAAACCAGAGTGCGAATACCGCATAATTGATGACCATTCTTCTCTGATGTTCGATGTAGGAAGTCTCACGGCTCATAATGTAATTTGCCATTAAGAATCCCGCGAACACGAGAACTATGCATATATAGAAAAGCACGTAAAGAATTCCGGGTTCCACTATGGCAACGGGAAACGCCAGGTTTCCTCCGACTTCAAATTTCTTGTAAAAGAGCTGATTCGAATCCATCGTATAAACACCGAAGATAGTAAGTGCGCTTACGCATGCCTCGATAAGATATACGAAAACGGGTATTTTCATTCTCAGGAAATCCGCAACAAACCATGTAAAGCAGAGAATAAAACCGCAGTCCGCAACATACTCGATCTTAACTACCTCTTTTATGGTCTCAAGCGTTGGATTGAGTATCTCCCCGAAGTAACCGACCATGAAAAGCATGCCGAAGATCAGCATGGCAATGATCGATGCATTCGACGACCTTCGGCTCTCTATCGATGCGAGAACGATTATTACCGCGATCAGTAAGATCGATGTTCCCTGAACCAGAAGGAATATCATTCTCACATCTTTCATTGTGGAAAATGAAAGAGCAAGGATCAGAAGGTGTGCGGGATAAAAGACATAGAAGAAGGACGACGTAAATCTGTTTCCGCCTCTCTCGCCGTTATAAAAATACAAAAGGGCAAGAGGCAGAACAAATCCCGCCAGATACAGTTTGTCATACCATTTCCAGTCAACTTTCAAAAGCTGAAGCGAAGAATTTATCAGACTGAATACCGCGACAACCGCTACCAGGATCAGTGTTGCCCCGATAAAATAAATGCATATTTTTTTGAAATTTCCCCTGAAGAAATAGAATATAAGAACATAGACCATCGGAAGGATCGGCCAGCCTCCGAGAGTTGCGGAAATGATCCCGAGGCTGATGATGGCTATTATTTTAGCAGAAAACGAATTGTTTTCATCGTCTACGATCATCACGGTCAGAAGAGCTATCAGAAGATCTATTATGATATTCTGCCTGTAGCCGTACATCTGTCCGAAGAACATATAAAAGGGCGTAACGGATACTATGCCGAAAATAAGGAGCCTCAAGGCATATTTTTTTAAGTCCCTGGTGTGGACATATCCTTCAACTATCGCAAAGCACATGATGGGTATCGTAAAGCGGCCCACAACATGCAGGATCTGTCCCAAGACCGAATAAAAAGGAACAGCCGCCCATGCAACATGGTCGATTGTCATAGCAAATATCGCAACCAGTTTGATTACAAACAGATTCAGTCCTTTTTGTTTAGTGCTTCCGGTCATAGTTTTACCCCTGTAGAATATACATATTAATTATATCATTATTACTTCACAAAAACCATTACCTGACATATAATAAAAAAGGTGGTTAAAAACAACGAAAAGAAGGAGTTTTTCTAATGGGTAAAAAATCTGTAAAAGAGAACAAGAACATATATCAGCTTGCAAGAGAAGCGGCAGGTCTTACACGCTCCCAGGCAAGTGAAGCTCTGGTGTTTATTTCCGACAGCAGAATCGAAAAAATAGAGAGTGAGAAATGCGAACCTCATCCCGATGAGATCCTTGCAATGGCCAAAGCATACAAGAAGCCCAGCCTCTGCAATTATTACTGTTCCAACGAATGCCCTATCGGACAGGTATCCGTTCCCGAACTTAAAGACAAAGATCTCGCTCAGATCACGCTTGAAATGCTTTCGACCATCAATATCCTCACAAAGCAGAAGGACAGACTTGTTGAGATCACCGTAGACGGAAAAGTCAGCAAGGACGAAATGAAGGATTTCTTAAACATCAAATCCGAACTTGATAAAATGACCGTTTCGATCGAATCCCTTAAGCTTTGGATCAATCAGATGGTTGCGGAAGGCAAATGGGCTGACTGATACTGACCCGGCGTTACGCCTTCGTATTTTTTAAACACTTTAACAAAATAACTCTGGCTTGAGAATGCCAGTATATTTGCTATCTGAGAAAGGGAATAGCCGGAATAGTCTATCATATTCCGTGCTGTTTCCGTTTTTTTTGCCGAAACATATTCCGTGAACGTCATACCCGTTTCTTTTTTAAAAAGTCTCGAAAGATATCCTTCGCTTAATCCGATCTCGTCGGCAGCATCCTTGATCCCGATATTTTCATGCAGATGATCGTAAACATAGTTAAAACACATCACAATGTGTTTGGAATAAACTCTGGATGTTCTTATCTCGCTCATTCTTCTTGTATAATCCCTGACCATTTTCTTATGAAGCAGGGATATTTCCTTAGTCGTTTTGCATTCATCGGCTTTCATGATGTAAAGATCGCTTAAATGGTATGCCATCTCGTGCTCCATCCCGCCGTCGATGCAGTATCTCGAAAGCATCGCCGCAGTGATCGTAAAATGATATTTGAAACTCTGAAGCGGATTTGACGATAAAACACCGAGACCTTTTTTATCACAGAAATCTTCTGACATGAGTTTCTCGCAGCCTTTTACATCCCCCGCTCTTACCATCTCGTAAAATTCAAATTCGGGATTATACGGTGCGTGAAAAACATAGTCTTCGCGCATTATAAATTCTTTGTAACTTAATTCCCTTGAAAGACCGTCCATATGCCACCTCTTAAAGAAAAAGCAAACCTTTTGTTTTCCATATGATTTTACTGTTTTTAAGCAAAAAACCATTCTTTTTGTTTATGTCATAATTTTACCAAAAAAGTCATAATTTTTGTATATCTATTTTTTTACATATTTTATGCTTTTTTTGTAACAAAAAACCTTATGTATTTTGAGGAGATTTATTATGTTGAACTTCAAAAAAACCATATCTGTTATTACGGTTCTTTCTCTCTTGGCATCTCTTATCACTTTCGCGGGATGTGAGAAAAACCAGCCTGTATCAGAGCCGGTCGAGCCCGAACCCGAGATCGTTAAAACCGAGACTCCCGCGCTTGACGGCTACAACCTTTTATTCAGCGATGAATTTGACGGAAACGAACTTGATATGAACACCTGGAATTACGAGCCCCACGAGCCCGGATGGACGAACTCCGAACTTCAGGAATATACGACATCCACCGACAACGTATTCGTTAAGGACGGCAATCTCGTGATCAAGGCGATCAAGAGTGACAAAGACGGAAAAGACTATTATACATCCGGTAAAGTAACAACCCAGAACAAGCAGGACTTTATGTACGGTAAAGTTGTTGTAAGTGCCAAAGTTCCCGAAGGACAGGGACTCTGGCCCGCGATCTGGATGATGCCCACCGACGAAGGTCATTACGGACAGTGGCCCAAATGCGGTGAAATTGATATAATGGAAGTGCTCGGAAGTGATGTAACAACCGCTTACGGTACGGTTCACTACGGTGAGCCCCATGCGGAACAGCAGGGTATCGTTACCCTTGATTCGGGATCATTTGCAGATTCATTCCATGAATACTCAGTTGAATGGGAACCCGGCGAAATGAGATGGTATATCGACGGCGAACATTATCTTACCGTTAACGACTGGTTTACCGCAGTTTCCGGTGAAGACGAGAAGCCTTATCCCGCTCCTTTTGACCAGACATTCTTCGTTCAGTTAAACCTTGCAGTCGGCGGAACATGGCCCGGAAATCCCGATGATACCACGAATTTTGACAATGCCGAATTCCTTGTTGATTACGTTCGTGTATATCAGAAAGATGCATATGATACCAACGTTAAGAAACCCGAAAAAGTATTCAGAACAGCTGATGAAACAGGAAACTTCATCCATAACGGAGATTTCAGTGTAACAGAGCCTCTCGATGATGAGACCGACTGGACATTCCTTCTCTTTGAAGGCGGCGAAGGCAGTGCCGAGATCAAAGACAACACAATGATCATTCATACCGAAAAAGAAGGTTATGTCGATTATTCCGTTCAGCTTGTGCAGCCCGAAATGCCCATGATAAAAGGTAAGAGTTACAGAGTTACTTTTGACTGCTGGGCAGACGAGGAAAGAAACCTGATCGTTTGTGTTTCCGCACCTAACGCAGGCTGGATCCGCTACCTTGCTGATACAAAACTTACAGCTACAACAGAACCTCAGACATTCACATATGAATTCACAATGAAAGACAAGGACGATAACAACGGTCGTCTCGAATTCAATATGGGTCATAAGAAATCAACGGCAACCATTTACATTGCGAACGTACGTCTCGAAGAGATCGAAAGCGAAGAGACTGAGGAATAATTCATGAGAAAATTCGAAGGATATACACGCGGAGTCAACCTTGGCGGCTGGCTCTCGCAGTGTGACCACACAAAAGAAAGATACGATACTTTTATCACCGAAAAAGATTTCAGAAAAATTGCGGGAAGACAGTTCGACCATGTCAGGATCCCCATCGATTACGAACTTATCTTAAACGATGATTATTCATTTAAAGAGGATGGATTCTCCTACATCGAATACGCTGTCGAGATGTGCAAAAAGTACAGACTCAACATGATACTCGATCTGCACAGAACACCCGGTTATTCATTCGATCCTTTCCACGGTGAAAAGGGATTTTTCGAAAGCGATGAATACCAGGATGTCTTCTATCATATCTGGAGCGAACTCGCCTGCAGATACGGAAAATATTCCGATTTTCTTACATTCGAACTTTTAAACGAAGTTACCAAAAAAGAATACTGCGACATTTGGAACGAAATATCAACCATATGCATTAAACGTATCCGTAAATTCACTGCCGATACCAGAATAATAATCGGCGGATATTACAACAACAGTCTGGAAGCCGTTAAGGATCTCTGTCTTCCTTTCGACGATAAGATCGTATATACCTTCCACTGTTACGAGCCCCTGCTCTTCACGCATCAGGGTGCTTTCTGGATCGCAACCATGGATACATCATTCAGATGCGATTACGAAATGCCTTATGCAATGTATGAGGAGTTAAGTGCCAAATATCTCTGCCAGGCATATGCTTCTTTTGAAAAATTCGATCAGAATAAATGTCCCGATGCTTCATTTTTCGAAGATCTGCTTTCGGAAGCTTTGCAGGTTGCAGAGGAGAGAAACGTTCCCCTTTACTGCGGAGAATACGGAGTCATCGACCGTGCAGATAAAAATGAAGCCGCGAAATGGTTTCGCGACTTCCATGAAATAATGGATAAGTATCAGATCGGTCGTTCCGTTTGGAACTACAAAGAAATGGATTTCGAAATAAGCGAGGATTTTTAAACCGCTTTAAACATTTTTTACCTTTATCAGTGGGCTATTCCGATATCATATATTTGGAATAGTCCACTCCTTTTATTTCAAACCAGTCTGTCCAGCCTTCATAATCTATTGCATCATATCCTATTCCGGATACTTCGGTTCTGGCATCGATAACCATACCGTCACCTACATATATTCCGACATGCCCGTACATATAGACTCCGAGTCCGGGAATATCGGGGATCGTATCAATACTTCCTTTATGTTCGGCTTCCGCAAGCAGTTCTTCCGTTCCCCTTGCGCATACGTATACACGTGATTTTATAAGGCCCGAACAGTCAACCATGCCCTCTTCGCAGCCGCCGTAAGCATATGTCCATTTCTCATCGTAAGCTCTGTGTGCCCATTCTACAAGCTCATCCGCAGTGGTTGGTGTTATGGGTTCACCGTTTTCGTCCGTATACTCTGCGGTATATACTTCATTATTTGTAATAGTTTTATCGCCGGGGGAATTCTGTGTAAGATTAATGCTCTTGGAATCCAGATAGTATTTTTCGGATACATCTGTTGTTTTGATCGACGAATTTATAAGAATATCCGAAGATATTTCTTCGATCGTCATATCATCGGTTTCATCCGCCGGTTTAACGGAAACCTCTGTTTCTTTTATTGAAACTTTTTGAGGATCGTCCGGATTGTCTTTAGAATCGTTTGAAACTTCTTGGGCAGGAGAATCCGTAACCGTGTCATGAGCTGCCGCGTAATCTTCAAGAGAAACCCAGTCAGAGTACTCTGTGTTTTTATTCCTGTTAATACTGAACACAAGAATAAAGCCGAATACAAGAATAAACGACAAAACCGCTCCGCATACGATCAGTATTTTTTTTACTTTAACCTCTCCCATAGACATTATTTTACCTTATATTCAGGAATTTTTCCAGTTTTACGATATTATCATTAACCGGCCGTTTAATTTCACTTGATTCATAAAAGCTTTTGAGATATTATATTCGAATACATCTTTTGAAACGTATTAAGATCATTTAGAGAATGTTATTATGAAGAATCGCAACGAAATCGACATGCTGAACGGATCCATTTTCGGTAAAATGCTTCTGTTCGCAATACCTCTCATGTTATCAAGCATGCTGCAGTTATTGTTTAACGCGGCTGATATTGTTGTGGTCGGAAGATACGCGGGAGATAACTCCCTGGCTGCGGTTGGTGCAACCGGTTCTCTGATCAATCTATTAACAAATCTCTTCATAGGTCTCTCCGTTGGCGTAAATGTTCTTGTAGCAAGATACAGTGGCTCAGGCGATAAGGAGAGCCTTCATAAGACAGTCCAGACTTCGATCACTTTAAGCACCATACTCGGTGTATTCGTGATGGTTATCGGTTTCCTCTTAGCACCGGTATTCCTTGAATGGATGCAGTTAAAAGGTGAAATACTCCGTCTTGCTTCAATATATTTAAGGATTTATTTTATCGGTATGCCCGCTGTAATGGTATATAACTTCGGAAGTGCCGTGTTAAGAGCCATTGGTGATACAAGACGGCCTTTATATTTCATGATCCTCTCGGGATTTATAAATGTTGGTCTTAATCTCCTTTTCGTTATCGTTTACCACATGGGCGTTTCGGGAGTTGCGATAGCTACCGTATTCTCACAGACCGTTTCGGCTGTGCTTATCATTCTCTGCCTAATGTTTTCCAAAGGAGATATTCATTTTGATATCAAGAAACTCACTCTGGATAAAAACATCCTTTTAAAAATACTTAAGATCGGACTTCCCGCAGGTTTCCAGGGTACTTTGTTCTCGCTCTCGAATGTTTTCATTCAGTCGAGCGTAAACACTTTCGGTGATATCGTTATCTCCGGAAACTCTTCTGCAATCAATATCGAAGGTTTCGTTTACGTGTCCATGAATGCATTCCATCAGGCTACGATATCATTCGTAGGCCAGAACGTGGGAGCCGGTAAAAAGAAAAGGATCAACCGTATTACGATAGTCGCACTTCTTCTTGTAACAAGTACCGGGCTTTTACTCGGAACTCTGGCTAATTATTTCGGAAGCGAGCTTCTCGGTATTTATAC
>CACZOG010000124.1 GCA_902782715.1 uncultured Lachnospiraceae bacterium
ACTTTATTTAATTCTTCATCTATGTCATAACGAATCTTCGCCAATTGTCCGATGTCTCCTTCTAAAAATTTCTCCACCGATCATTTCTGTCTTTATAAGAAATCTGCGTACGCTCTTTCTTCTCCCAGTCCCAAAGTTTTATTGCCATATTTCCCCTCCTTTTTATCGATCCAAGCCTATTGGTTTTTTCTCGTTTCCATAACCGCCACCACGCCGGAAGCAATGGAAAATCCTAAACTGATAAGTATTCCCACCAGCCCTACCGTAAGCGGAATCCACATTGCAATCTCTCCCATGATACCAAGCACCAAAAGGATTACTGTCGGAATAAAGAAAACCACCCAAACAGCAGCGCCAATGATCCTGAGTAAAGCATCCTTACTGATATAATCTAAAATTTTCATAACATACCCTCCGGCATAAATATTTTTAAAACCTGTTAAAACAGGTTGAAAAACTCTGTATCCTTCCCTTTTTCTATTCTGCAGCATAAAACATTTCCCTGAATCACGGGAATGCTGTTATCGAAATAATCGATCCTGTTTCCCGACAGCGCAGTTCTTACTGCCGTAAGTATAGCTCCGTGTGAGACTATCATTATCTTCTCATCTTCCGAAAAGTTATACTTTTCTATCGCTCTTTTAGCCCTCTCGCAAAGATCGGGAATTGTCTCCATTTTGTTTTTCGGATCATCCGGATTAAGATCCGGGCTCCATACCACACCTTCCAAAGCACCGCAGTCTCTCTCGATCAGGTCTTCATCAATAATGATCTCTTTGTTAAAACCGGTCTTTTGAGCAATGATCTCCGCACTCTTTCCGGCTCTGTCCAGAGGGCTTGTGATCAGCTTGTCAAAGACTATTTTTTCACCGGCAATTTTATCCGCCAGATCATTAATCTGCCTGATACCCGCTTCGTTCAGAGGAATATCCCTGTGTCCCTGGAATCTTCTCTCGTTGTTCCAATCTGTCTGTCCATGTCTGACAAGGTAAATTATCATTTCTCCGTCCTTTCAGTTTCTGCCTCCGGAAAACTATTCTTCTTCACTGAAATCCGTATCCATTGCTACCTGAACTTTCATTTATAAACTTCTACTTGAATTGTTCCAATAATTCCGGAAGATCCCGCTTAAGTGTTTCATATACTATATTTATATCTACTTTGCCATAGTCATGCACGATTCGATTTCTTAATCCGAAGATTTCATTCCAGGGAATATTGATGTTTGATTTTCTATAATCATCAGATAGTTTCTTCGCATTTTCGGATATTTGAATCATTCTGAACATCATAGAATCCAAAAGAACTTCGTTTTCGCCTAATTCGCGTAAATCCACATCTTTCATATGTGCAGTTATAAATATAATATCTGTTTTTATTTTCTCCACAAAATAACTGTCATTTTTTTCATTATCCATAAATTCTGATTCCGTCCTTTAATATTTCATTTGTTATTTCAAGGTTATCCTTTAACTGTTCAATATTCAGAACATCAACTTTTTTATGAAGTGTATTTCTTAGTTTTTCTACCAAACCATAAAATTTCAGCCCGTTTACTTCCGATGAGATCAATAAATCCACATCACTTGATTCATCCGCTTTTCCCTTAGCGTATGAACCAAAGAGAATGCAATAGTGAACAGGATACTCATCTAAAACAATCTTGCATCTTTCCGTAATATAATCGATATCCAAAATCCCGTGTTCCTCATCTATGGGATTTATCTGTCGAAGTTTATCCAATATGTAATTATATTTTATAGTACCCTGCTTATCTTCATCGTTTTCGTAGGATTTATATGATCTCAGAGAAATGCCGACTAATTCTGCAACCTGCTTCTGAGTAAGCTTTTTTTCTGTTCTTAAATCTTTAATCTCACCCATAATTGCACCTCCTAAAACAAATTATGCAATAATTGCACCTTATTGTCAAGCAAGGTGTAATTATTGCACTTCTGTCATGCCGAGAAAGTGTAAACCCTTCAATGTTTTGATGTGTCAAATCAACCCAAATGGGAAAACCCGTATTTATTTCCTTGCAAGAATCGTACAGGTACTTTCCCATCGATTCATTATCTCGACTTTCGAAAATCCTGCTTCTTTTAAAACTTCTGCCTCATGCTCTACGGTAAGCGGTGTGTCGTAATGATAAAATTCATCCTCTGCCAATCCCTCTTCACGTTTGATTTCTTCGAGATTGTGAAAATATTCAACTTCCAGATCTTCGGACTCGGCAAAATAATCCGTCAGAACAAAGTATCCGCCACCCTTCAGTGCTTCATGAAGTTTCCTGTATAAACCCAGTTTCTTTTCCCTTTTAAAATGATGCAGCGACTCAACGGAGACGGCTGCATCATACACATTCTCTCCAAACGGTTCTTCGAAATACGAACCGCAGATCAGTGTCAGATCCTTATCCGGATATTTGTTCTTTAAGGCATTTAACATTGCTTCGGTCAAATCAATTCCGGTAACTGCCGCAGACGGATTAACCTTAAAATATTCTTCAAGTTCAAGTCCGGTTCCGCAGCCTAAATCCAGCACTTTTACACCATCCGATTCAGGAAGCAGTTCAGCCGTATATTTATAAAAAGCAGAAGCTCCTTCTATATTGCTTCGCATATGCTCGTCGTAACCTTCAACACGGGCAGTAAAAAAATCATCCATTTTTTCAAGCATTTATCTTTCCTCACTGTCTTTTTAACGATTATACTTAGCCACTGCTATAATAAGCAGCACTATTCCCGACACCAGTCCAATC
>CACZOG010000125.1 GCA_902782715.1 uncultured Lachnospiraceae bacterium
AATCCCGCAGAGTGCGAAAAAGAAGATTATCTTAAATTCTACCGCAAGGTATTTAACGATTACAAAGAGCCTCTTTTCTGGATTCATCTGAATATGGACTATCCTTTTAACTTAAAGGGTATCCTTTACTTCCCCAAGATCAACATGGAATACGATGCTATCGAGGGAACCATTAAACTGTATAACAATCAGGTATTTATCGCAGACAACATCAAGGAAGTCATTCCCGAGTTCTTACTCCTTTTAAAAGGTGTTATCGACTGCCCGGATCTTCCTTTGAACGTTTCCCGTTCGGCACTTCAGAACGACGGATTTGTTACCAAGATCAGTGATTATATCACAAAGAAGGTTGCCGACAAACTTTCCGGAATGTGCAAGACAGATAAGGAAAATTACGAGAAATACTGGAGCGATATCTCGCCTTTCATCAAGTACGGCTGCTTAAAAGACGACAAATTCTGCGAGAAGATGAACGATTACATTCTTTTCAAGAATTTAAACGATGAATACATGACATTGCCCGAGTGCCTCGAAACGAAGCCCATTGATACATCCGATGCGGTTGATGAGGACGGAAATCCCGTAGAGACCGAAGTTGTATCCGAAGGCGGGAATACCGAGGAGAATGCCGCAGAAGAAAAGAAAGAAAAAGTGATCTACTTCGTAACGGATCCCGTAGAGCAGAGCCAGTATGTGGCAATGTTTAAAAAGGCGAAGATGGATGCGGTAATGCTTACCGACAACATCGACATTCCTTTCATCAATCAGCTTGAGATGAAGAATGAAGGAGTTACATTTAAGAGGATCGACGAAGACTTATCCGATGCTTTAAAGACAAAGAATTCCGCAAAGGTGGAAGAAGAACTTAAGGCGGGAGAGGAAGAACTTACCAAGCTCTTTAAGAAGATCGTCAAGAAAGACAATATCAAGATCAAACTTGAAAAGCTTAAGAACAAAGATATCTCGGCTATGATGACCATGTCAGGCGAGACAAGAAAGATGCAGGAAATGATGCGTATGTACGCTTCGGGAATGGGAATCGACGAGTTCAGCAAAGAAGGCCTTACATTAGTCCTTAATGCAAACAATAAGCTTGTACAGTTCTTAATGGAAGAAAAGGACGGAGAGAATGTTAATCTCATCTGTGAACAGCTCTTCGATCTGGCACTTATCCAGCACGGTCCTCTTTCTCCTGAGGAGATGACAAAATTCGTTCAGAGATCAAATAAGATAATGATGATTCTGGCTAAGTAAAATCAGTAAAAGCCGGGCACCCGAAAGAGTGTCCGGCACTTTTAATGTAATCCGTTTTTATCGTATTTCTATTGAGATTAATCTCGTTTTGTAGTAAAATAACCTTATCTTTGGGTTCGTGAAAAAGAGGAGAAATACGATACCCGATTCGGAGGATAAAATGAAAAAGTTTTTAACAGGTGCGATTTCTGTCGCTTTGGTAATTTCACTTGCTGCATGCGTTCCGACGATCGGTTCAAACGATGGCGGAAAAGATTTTAATTCCGGAAATGCGGATGTGGATCCGGTTGCCGTAAAACCTGCCACAGGGGATGAAGGCGGCAGTGCAGGCGGCGGCAGCATAGATGTAGATCTGCCTGTTAATCCCGATAAAGTAAATGCTGAAGAGGATAAATACGGCGATTATCCCACATACTATATTTATGACGACAAGTTATATACCCAGAATTACACGAATCCCTCCGGTATGGAAGAGGAGAGTGCATATGTTACCTTATCTGTAGTGGATATGTATTCGGGTGAATATAATGATTACAAATATGCAGAGTTGTCGGAAGCTTTGGCCGAATATAACAAAGAAAGACAGGAACGTGCCAAGGAAGAATTCGACGGTCTTGTTGACATGTTTGATGATATGGTCGAGGAAACTGACGGCGCCTGGATGCCGGCCATTTATTCAATACATCACGCAGGTGTTGTAAGAGCCGATAAGCAGGTTTTCTCGATAATGCAGAATAACGAAACTTATAACGGCGGCGTACATGGTGCAAATTATTTAAGCGGTGTATGTTTTGATTCGCAGACCGGCGAGAAGATCGAATTTGAAGATGTAGTCGTAAAAACCGATGGTCTGGCAGATATAATTGTAGATGAGTTATACGAGAGTTACGAAGAAACCAGATTCTTTGACGAAGACAGAGACGGACTCGTATCATCGGTTGCAAGTTTTATTGAAGAATCACCCTTATGGGTTCTTACATATGACGGAGTGATAATCTACTTCGGAGAGTACACGCTTTCGGCATATGCATACGGACCTGAAGCGGTATTCATCAATTACAAAGAGTATCCCGATTATTTAAATCCCGTATATTTTGAGAATGCCGATAAAGAGTATGTTATGCATGCTTCTCATGATGTTTTCTATCCCGTAACATCAAATGAAGGAAAACAGTATGTAATGGGATTTGACTGGGAAAAGGAATATAATTCCGACGGCGATTTCTGGTCTGATACATATCAGCATTTCTATGTTTACGGAGAGAATTATCAGGAAATAGAAATTGACGGTTCGATCATAGATCCCTCCGTTTACATTATCCGAAGAAACGGACGGGAATATATTTATATTCAGAACTATTTCTATGACGGAGTAGGCTGGCTTCAGGCATACGAGATCATAGACGGATGTCTTGAACCGCTTGAAGAATATGGTGTAAGCATTGATTTCTCGACCAATGAACTTACTCAGACCATGGCATCTGCTTCGGTAGGTTTTACGGATGAAATGGTATTTGCCGAAACACCCGTTAACGTGGCAGATGACGGATACCTTGACTGGCCTGATGACAGATGGTTTTACTATCTCAATCTTGATGATGTTAAGTCGGGTATAGCATTTGACAACGATTACTATGTAACCAATACAGATATTAAGGCTCATTCGTCCGATGAAGACGGAAGAGCAAAAACGGATTCCGTAACTATCGCAAGTCAAACAAAGATCGTTCCTTACTGCACGGACGGTTATTCTTACGTAACGGTAATAGCGGAAAACGGAGACTGGTACACGATCGATATCACTGTCAAAGACGGATATGCTTTTGCGATAGACGGTAAATACGCAAGAGATTTAATTGATTATGTTTACAATTGGTAATTTTATTACCCGAGAAATATATTTTTAGGAGATTAAAAATGGCTACAGTCGGAATAGTAATGGGCTCCGATTCGGATATGCCCGTAATGAGCAAAGCAGCCGAAATGCTTGACAAATTCGGTATTTCATATGAAATGACGATCATTTCGGCACACAGAGAACCCGATGTTTTCTTTGAATATGCAAAGAGCGCGGAATCAAAAGGATTTAAGGTTATCATCGCAGGAGCAGGTATGGCGGCTCATCTCCCCGGAATGTGCGCTGCTATTTTCCCCATGCCCGTTATCGGTATTCCGATGCATACAACGAGCCTCGGCGGAAAAGACTCGCTTTATTCGATCGTACAGATGCCTTCGGGAATTCCCGTAGCTACCGTAGCGATCAACGGCGGAGCAAATGCAGGCATTCTTGCAGCCAAGATCCTTGCCACATCAGATCCCGAACTGCTTCAGAAATTAAAAGACTACTCACAGTCTTTAAAAGAAAGCGTTCAGGCAAAGGATGCAAGACTTCAGGAAGTAGGATATAAGAACTATTAATTTTATTTTATAAAAAAAGGAGAACAAAATGGATTACAAATCATCCGGAGTTGACATTGAGGCAGGTTACAGATCTGTCGAATTGATGAAAGGGTTTGTGAAAGAAACGTTCAGAGAAGAAGTTCTCGGCGGGATCGGCGGATTCTCGGGTGCTTTTTCGATGAAGAAGATAAAAGAAATGGAAGATCCCGTTCTTTTATCCGGTACGGACGGATGCGGAACGAAGGTTAAACTCGCATTTCTTCTTGACAAGCATGACACCATCGGAATCGATGCGGTTGCAATGTGCGTTAACGATGTTGTATGTGCGGGCGGAGAACCTTTATTCTTCCTTGATTACATCGCATGCGGAAAGAACTATCCCGAAAAGATAGCTTCGATCGTTAAAGGTGTTGCGGAAGGCTGCAAGCAGTCAGGATGTGCACTCGTCGGAGGCGAAACCGCTGAACATCCCGGACTTATGCCCGAGGACGAATACGATCTTGCGGGATTCGCAGTAGGCGTTGTAGACAGAAAAGATCTGATCACAGGTCAGAATATCAAAGACGGTGACGTTCTTGTAGGTATCGCTTCAAGCGGCGTTCATTCAAACGGTTTCTCACTGGTAAGAAAAGTTTTCAGAATGACAGAAGACAATTTAAACCGTTACAGAGACGAGCTCGGAACAACTCTCGGCGATGCACTCATTACTCCCACAAAGATATATGTTAAGGCGTTAAAGAGCGTTAAGGATGCAGGTGTTACGGTTAAGGGATGCAGCCATATAACAGGCGGCGGATTCTACGAGAACATTCCCAGAATGCTTCCCGATGGAATCACAGCTGTTGTTGACAAGGCTTCTTATCCCATCCCTCCCATCTTCGGCCTTATTCAGAAAGAAGGAAATATCGCTGATGAGATGATGTACAACACATTCAATATGGGACTCGGAATGGTTATCGCCGTTGATCCCGCAGACGTTGACAAAACGATCGCCGCGATCAAAGAAGCAGGCGAAGAGGCATATGTTGTAGGAAAATGCGAAAGCGGCGAAAAGGGAGTTAAATTATGTTAAAGATAACCGTATGCGTTTCTGGCGGCGGAACAAATCTGCAGGCAATAATCGACTCGGTTAGATCAGGCGAGCTTAAGAATGTTGAGATAGTAAGGGTTATTTCAAATAACCCCAATGCGTATGCACTTGAGAGGGCAAAACAAAACGGAATCGATGCCGTATGCGTATCACCCAAAACATTCGAGAACAGAGAAGCTTTTAATGCGGCTTTCCTCGATGCACTGAAAGCATCGGGAGCAGATCTCGTTGTGCTCGCAGGATTCCTGGTTGTTATACCTGAGATCGTTATCAACGAATACAGAGGAAGAATGATCAATATTCATCCTTCACTTATTCCTTCGTTCTGCGGCACGGGTTATTACGGACTTAAAGTTCATGAAGCGGCACTTAAAAGAGGTGTTAAGATCACGGGTGCCACTGTTCACTATGTTGATGAAGGAACCGATACCGGTCCCATAATCATGCAGAAAGCCGTTGAAGTAAAAGAAGGCGACACGCCCGAGATACTTCAGCGAAGAGTCATGGAAGAAGCTGAATGGATCATACTTCCGAAGAGCATCGGCATGATCGCCCAAAAGGGATTCGGTAAATAAAAGGTTTATGTAGAGTAGAGGAGACAAGATGAAAATTTTAGTTGTCGGAGGCGGCGGAAGAGAACACGCCATAGTTACCGCAATAGCAAAGAGTAAAAGAGTCGACAAGATTTACTGTGTTCCGGGAAATGCCGGAATCGCGGAACTTGCCGAATGTGCACCGATCGGAGTTTTTGAATTCGACAAGATCGCCATGTTTGCTTTGGAAAAGCAGGTTGACATGGTTGTGATCGGTCCCGACGATCCTTTGGTAGCGGGAATCGTGGATGTACTTGAGACCGCAGGGCTTAAGGTTTTCGGACCCAACAAGAAGGCTGCCATTCTCGAAGGCAGCAAATCTTTCAGCAAGGATCTAATGAAGAAATACAACATCCCTACTGCAAAGTATGAAGTATTTGAAGATTCTGCGGCTGCGATCGCATTTCTCGACAAATGCTCATTCCCCGTTGTTTTAAAGGCTGACGGACTTGCATTGGGAAAAGGCGTACTTATCTGCAATGATCATGATGAAGCCGTTGCAGGCGTTCATGAGATCATGGATGACAAGAAATTCGGAACCGCAGGCAACAAGATGGTTATCGAAGAGTTCCTTACGGGAAGAGAAGTGAGCGTACTTTCGTATACAGACGGAAAGACTATTAAGATCATGACATCCGCTCAGGATCACAAGAGAGCGAAAGATAATGATGAAGGTCTTAACACGGGCGGTATGGGAACATTTTCTCCTTCACCTTTTTATACCGAAAGAGTTGACGAGTTCTGTAAGAAATACGTTTATCAGGCAACCGTGGATGCGATGAGAGCTGAAGGAAGAGAGTTCAAAGGAATCATCTTCTTCGGACTTATGTTAACCAGTGAAGGACCCAGAGTTCTCGAATACAATGCAAGATTCGGAGATCCCGAGGCACAGGTTGTGATCACACGTATGAAGAATGACATTGTTGATGTATTTGAGGCATGTATCGAAGGAAGACTTGATAAAATAGAACTCGAATTCGAAGACAATGCTGCAGTATGTGTTATCCTTGCAAGCGACGGATATCCCGTTTCTTACGAAAAAGGCAAAGAGATAAGAGGCCTTGAGAATTTCAAGGATAAAGACGATTACTTCTGTTTCCATGCGGGAAGCAGATTCGCAGACGGAAAGGTGGTTACCAACGGCGGAAGAGTACTTGGGATCACTGCACTCGGTTCCGATCTGAAAGAAGCCAGAAAGAAAGCTTATGAGGCTTGCGAATGGGTTGATTTCGACAACAAATACATGCGTCACGACATAGGAAAAGCTATCGACGAGGCATAGGCGTAATTCTGTCAAAACTTGACTAAAGAAGCGAAAAAAGGTATATTTAATAGTTGAGTGGAATTATTTTCAGAGGTGTAAAAATGAAATTACTATTGAATAAGAAAAACTTAATATATCCGGTTATGGCTTTGGCAATTCTTTTGATCTACATTTGCCTTCTGCCCATCAGAGCATATGCCGATACACCCGGAACCATTAATGACAACAACGTAAATATCCGTTCACAGGCGGATGCAACTAGTACATCACTCGGTAAGGTTAATTCCGGTGATAAAGTTACGATTATCGAAGAAGTTAACAGTGCTTCAAACGTACTCTGGTACAAGGTTACAACAGCAACGGGTACCACGGGTTATATCAGAGCAGACTTCGTTACAAAGTCGACAGGCGGAGACAATACCAATACGGCATCAGGCAACACTACACAGACTACAACTCCCGCACAGCCGACAACAACCACGACCACAAACGTTACCGATATAGCATCCAAGGCTGCATATATCGCAGGTGATGTTGTAAATATCCGTTCACAGGCTTCCGCTTCATCGGATCTTATTGCAAAAGCAAACAAGAATTCGGAAGTTACCGTAACAGGTGAGACAACCGCTTCTGACGGATACAAGTGGTACAGAGTTACATTTAACGCAGACGGTGCAACAAAGAACGGTTTCATAAGAAGCGACCTTCTTACATTTACAAAACCGACCAATACTCCTGCGGAAACAAACATTGATTCAACGACAACTACTCCCGATACCCCCGAGGATACGGGAAATACAGAAACAACAGAACCTGCAGACACTCCTGAGACGGTTGAACCCGCAAAGGAAGAGACTCCTGCAGAACAGCCTGCTGAAAAGAAGAAAGAGATCACGATCCTCAATCCTTCGGATGAACCCGAAATAATCCCCGACGGATTTACGGAAGTTCAGCTCTCAAGCGGTGAAAAAGCATGGAGCAAGGGTGATTACTTCATCATCTTCGGTGTAAACGAAGAAGGCTCATCAGGATGGTATGTTCTGGATGAAAAGAGCAACAACTACATTTCATATGACGGTCTGTTTACGGGTACCGCAAAGAAATCAGGAAAATCTGATGACAAGATATTCGGAATATTGAGCACCAAATTCGTTCTTATATTCCTTACGATTCTTGTGATCGTGCTTCTCGGAGTTGTATTCTTCATGGCTTTGAAACTTTCAAAGGGCGTTGAGAACGACGACGATTACGATTATGACGATTATGAGGATGAGGAAGAGGACGAAGAGGAAGACATTCCCGTATCTTCAATAGAGAATTCAAGACGTTCTTCGGGAAGAAGAAGCGAACCGAAGGGAGAAAAGCCGAGCAAAATGGCGAAGGCTAAAGACAAATTCTTAAATTACTTCACCACGGAAGTCGATGATGACGAAGAAGAAGACGAGTACTACGACGATGTGGATGACGATGACGACGAAATAGATTTTATTGATATCTAAAGAAAAACAAACCCCTGTTATCTTGTGTTAACAGGGGTTTTGCATAAGGGATAAAAATGGAATTAAACGAACAGTGTAAAGAAGTATTAAAATATGCCAATCAAATAGGTAAAAGCCTGGGTGCGACAGCAGTTGATACACAGCATCTTTTATACGGTCTTGCAAAATGCAAAGACTCTCTTGCATCGAGCATTCTTGCAAGCCATGGGATAACCGTAACTCAGATAAAGAAAAGCTTCGAGACAAGAAGCGAAGCATTAAGAAAGGTCAGTGTTAAAGGAAAGCTCGAACTCACTCCCCAGGTGAAGAAGATCCTCGATATTTCCGAGAGAATAGCTCAGGATACGAATTCGGCATATGTCGGAACAGAGCATATTTTATATGCGATCGTAACTGAAGGAAAATGCCTTGCTTACAATCTTTTGGGATACCTTTTAAAAGATTCCGGTACGCCGATCAGCAAGATCGCGGATGAGATAATGCTCAATTTCGGTTTCGATGATGATAACTTCGTCCCCGATGAGTATGTTCATGCAGATGAAATGGGTGTCGGAGAAAACACTTCCAGATTCAGTCTCGAGGATTACACTAAAGATATCACCGAGATGGCAATGGCCGGAGAACTCGATCCCGTTATCGGAAGAAACGATGAGATAATGCGTATCATTCAGGTCCTCGCAAGAAGAAGCAAGAACAATCCCTGCCTTGTAGGTCAGCCCGGCGTCGGCAAAACAGCCATTGTTGAAGGCCTGGCTCAGAGAATAGCAGACGGCAATGTGCCTGATATCATCAAGGATAAAAGGATCCTTTCCCTCGATATGTCTTCCCTTGTTGCGGGAACGCAGTACAGAGGCGAGTTCGAGAAGAGACTTAAGGCGGTTGTAGAAGAAGTATCGGAAGACGGCAATATAGTTCTTTTTATGGATGAGATCCATACGCTTATAGGAGCGGGCGGAGCCAAAGGAACACTTGATGCTTCCAATATTTTAAAACCCGCGCTTTCAAGAGGCGAGATCCAGCTTATCGGTGCAACGACCGAAGAAGAATTCAGAAAATATTTCGAAAAAGATGCCGCTCTGGAGAGAAGATTTCAGCCCATAGCCGTAACGGAACCATCTCCCGAGGATACGCTTAAGATCCTTTTCGGGATCAAGGATAAATACGAAGAGCATCACAACGTATTTTACGATGATGACGCCATAGAACTCTGCGTAACGCTTTCGCAAAGATATATTGCGGACCGGAATCTTCCCGACAAGGCGATTGACGTAATGGATGAAGCGGCTGCGCTCATAGCTCTGGACGGATACAAAAAATCCGACAAGATAAGTAATCTTCGTGCACAGATAAGCGAATGCGACAAGGTTATGAAAGAGTCGATCGAAAACGGCGAATTCGAAAAAGCAGGTCAGGCGAAGAGCGAACAGGATGTTCTTTTTGAGACTTTAAGAAAAGCCGAAGCTAACGAGAGACGAAGGATCAAAAAAGAAAGAAAAAGAGTTACAACCACTCAGATAGAAGCGGTTATCTCAAGATGGAGCAAGGTTCCAGTTTCGGAACTTTCACGTAAAGAATCCGAAAGATTAATGAATTTAGAGAAGAACCTTCACAAAAGGATCATCGGACAGAAGGAAGCCGTTGAAGCGGTCAGCAAGGCCATAAGACGAGGAAGAGTCGGATTGAGCGATCCGAAGCGCCCTATCGGAAGTTTCGTATTTTTAGGACCTACGGGTGTAGGTAAAACAGAACTTTCAAAGGCTTTGGCAGAGGCTGTTTTCGGTTCCGAAGATTCGCTTATAAGAGTTGACATGTCCGAATACATGGAAGCACATTCGGTATCAAAGATCTTAGGTTCACCGCCCGGATATGTAGGTTTTGACGAAGGCGGTCAGCTGTCCGAGAGAGTAAGGAAGAATCCTTATTCGGTTGTTCTTTTCGATGAGATCGAGAAAGCACATCCCGATGTGTTCAATGTTCTGCTTCAGATCCTCGATGACGGACAGGTTACCGATTCACAGGGCAGAAAAGTAAACTTCAAAAATACGATAATCATTATGACAAGCAATGTCGGAGCAAAGCGTATCACCGAACCCAAGAATTTAGGATTCGGCTCGAAAGAGAGCAAAGAGCAGAGCTACGAGAAGATGAAGAACAACGTAATGGAAGAGGTTAAGCAGCTCTTTAAGCCCGAGTTCATCAACAGGATCGATGATTTTATCGTATTCCATAAACTCGACAGAAAAGAACTTGAAGACATTTGCGCGCTTCTTTTATCCAATCTTGCCAAGCGCGCAAAAGAGCAGCTTGACATCGATATCAAATTCACGAATGCGCTCAAGCTTCACATAGTCGACAAGTATTCGAATCCCCTTATGGGAGCGAGACCTTTACGCCGCGGAGTCATGCAGGAAATCGAAGATCCTCTTGCGGGAGAAATACTTTCGGGACGCATAGAAGAAGGCAATTCGGTCAAGATCTCATACAGGAACGAAAAGGTTATTTTTAATTAAAATATTATAGCGTTTAAGGTTAATTTAAGGTATAATTAAATCAGCTTGAAAAGCTATCGACACGAGAACAATTTAATATCTAACGGGGGTAATTTTAATGGATATCATCTGTACTTCTGCTAACGGAAAACTTTCTTTCGGCAACTATGAACTTCCCGAAAAACAAAAGAAAGAGGATTTTCCCCACTGCGGAGATCTTTACAAGATTAAGACTTACAACACGATGACCAAACTCGAGAAGAACGGATTATTCCTCTTCGAATCGGTTCCCGGAACCAATGTAACGGATTTCGAGGAAAACGACGAAGGTCTCTTCTTTAAAGTGGAAGCTGACAAAGACGCACAGATTACCGTG
Source organism: uncultured Lachnospiraceae bacterium (assembly GCA_902782715.1). GTDB lineage: Bacteria > Bacillota > Clostridia > Lachnospirales > Lachnospiraceae > UBA3766. Next base: position 10,966 of record CACZOG010000125.1, read on the forward strand.
GGTCTTGAAGAAAATACCGAATATGATATCGAAATTAACGGGAAATCTATAGGTAAGATCAAATCTAACGGTTCGGGCAAGGTAAGTTTTTCGGTCGAACTTCAAAAGGGCGAGATTAAAGACATAAAGATTACAAAATAGAGGGTTTATGTCAAAAGACAAAGTTAAAACCGTCTTCTTTTGTACTCAGTGCGGTTACGAATCTCCCAAATGGATGGGACAGTGCCCCGGATGTAAGGAATGGAACACATTCAAAGAGGGGCTTAACGAAAAACAGAGCCGTCACGAGGGCAGGACTTTAAGAACGGGCATTGAAAATGCACGTATTGTTCCGGTCCCCAATGTTGAGATCAGAAAAGAAGACAAAATAAAAACAAATATCGGTGAACTTGACAGAGTCCTGGGCGGTGGTATCGTTTGGGGCTCTTTAACTCTAATCGGCGGAGATCCGGGTATCGGAAAATCGACGCTTCTTTTGCAGGTCTGCAAAGCCCTTGGAGATGCGGGTAAAGACGTTCTCTATATATCGGGCGAAGAATCTTTGGGACAAATAAAAATGCGTGCGGACAGGATCGGAACTTTCACTGAGAATGTGAAGCTCTACTGCGAAACCTGTCTTGACGACGTAAAAGAAGTGATCGAGGAAAGAAAACCCGATGTGGTCGTTATCGATTCGATACAGACGATGTATCTTGAAGAGATAGGTTCCGCTCCGGGAAGCGTGGCTCAGGTAAGGGAAGCAACGGGAGTTTTAATGAAGCTTGCGAAAGTGCTCGGAGTGTCCGTTTTCATTGTCGGACACGTGACCAAGGACGGAAATGTTGCAGGTCCCAAAATGCTTGAGCACATGGTGGATACGGTTCTTTATTTCGAAGGCGACAGACATGCTTCATACAGGATCTTAAGAGGCGTTAAGAACAGATTCGGCTCTACGAATGAGATAGGCGTATTCGAGATGCAGAATCAGGGACTTGTGGAAGTTGCGAATCCTTCGGAATTCATGTTATCGGGCAGACCGCTTAATACGGGCGGATGCGTAGTATCGTGCTCGATGGAAGGAAGCCGTCCAATTTTCATAGAGATTCAGGCTCTTGTCACACCCACTAATTTCGGAATACCCAGAAGGCAGTCGACGGGTGTTGATTACAACAGAGTCAATCTTTTAATGGCTGTTCTTGAAAAGAAGATAGGTCTGCCTTTGGGAAACTGCGATGCGTATGTAAATGTTGCAGGCGGGATCAAGGTTTCGGAGCCGGCAGTCGATCTGGGTCTCGTAATGGCCATCGTATCAAGCTTTCACAATAAACCTATAAGCGAAGATACAACGGTGTTCGGCGAAGTAGGTCTTTCCGGTGAAGTCAGAGCCATAGCACAGGCACAGAGCAGGGTAAGCGAAGCAGCCAAACTCGGATTTAAGAAATGCATTCTTCCCGCATCATGCAGGAAGACGATCAATGACAGCGCGGGGATGGAACTTGTTTACATCGATAATATAAAAGACTTGAAGTTATAAGACATTTGAAATAACAAAGTAAAAAGTATTTATAAGATAAAAATTATAAATTTGGGGAGGTTTCAGATGAACAATTTGAACATTCAGGTTGGGGATATTTACAAAAAATATCCTGAAGGAACAACATTTGAGGTTATCGCAAAAGATTTTAAGGATGATTACAAGAACGACATTGCGATCGCTGTATTTAACGGAAAGTTAAGAGAACTTTCCAAAATGCCCGACTGCGACGGCAATCTTGAATTCTTAGATCTTGCAAGCGGTACAGGACACAGAGCATACAAGAGAACCGCAACGATCATGTTCATGAAAGCCTGCACGGACTGCATCGGCGAAGAAAACATCAGTAAGATCAAACTCGAGTTCTCCGTAAACACAGGCTATTATTTCTCATGCAAGGGCAAATTTAAGGCAACCGAAGAACTTGCCAAAGAGATCGAAGAGAAGATGAAGGAATATGTGGAAAGTGATATTCCCATCATCAAGAAATCAAGACCTCTCGAAGAAGCAAGAGAGATATTTTCCATGCAGGGAATGGAAGATAAACTCAAACTCTGCAAATACAGAAGAAGTTCAGTTATAAATCTTTACGATCTCGACGGATATATTGATTATTATTACGGATACATGCTTCCGAGCTGCGGATATGTTAAGCATTTCGAAGTTCTTACATACAGAGACGGATTTATCCTTAATATGCCCCGTAAGAAGACTCCCGATGTACTTGATAAATTCGTTCCTCTCGACAAGGTATTCGATACGATGATGCAGGCGACCGAATGGGGCGATATGCTCGGAATCGATACCGTGGGCGATTTAAACGAATGCATCTGCTCGGGTGATATCGAGGATATGGTGCTTGTTCAGGAAGCTCTGCAGGAAAGAAGGATCGGAGAGATCGCCAAGGATATCGCATCCAGAAAAGGCGTTAAGTTTATTATGATCGCCGGACCTTCATCTTCGGGAAAGACAAGTTTCTCACATCGTCTCTCCATTCAGCTTCGTACGCTCGGCCTTAAGCCTCATCCCATCGCCGTAGACGATTATTTCGTTAACAGAGCCGACACACCGCTTGATGAGGACGGAAACTACAATTTCGAATGTCTTGAAGCTATTGACGTCAAACTGTTCAATGAAGACATGACAAGACTTCTTGCAGGAGAGAGAGTGGAGATACCGACATTCAACTTTAAGATCGGAGCAAGGGAATACAAAGGAAATTTCAAACAGCTCGGTCCTGAAGACGTTCTCGTTATCGAAGGAATTCATGCCCTTAACGATAAGATGAGCGAATCTCTTCCGGTAGAAAGTAAATACAAGATCTATATCTCCGCGCTTACGGTTCTTAATATTGACGAGCACAACTGCATTCCCACAACGGATGCAAGACTTTTAAGAAGAATGGTTCGTGATTACAGAACAAGAGGAGCATCGGCCAAGAGAACGATCAGCATGTGGCCTTCCGTAAGAAGAGGAGAGGAAGAGAACATATTCCCGTTCCAGGAAACTGCGGATGCAATGTTTAACTCCGCACAGATATATGAGATTTCCGCACTTAAAGCCATAGCAGAACCGATCCTTTATCAGGTTTCTCCCGAAGATCCGGAGTTCTATGAAGCAAAAAGACTCTTAAAACTTCTGGAATACTTCCTCTGCATGGACACAACAAACCTGCCTAACAATTCGATCGTAAGAGAATTTGTCGGTGGTTCGTGCTTTAATGTTTAATCTGAGATCTTAACGGAATTGAGATCATAAAAGACACTGAAAGCTCTGTTTGAATCAGAAGATGCATCAGTGTTAAGATCGCCGAGATAAAGAAAATAAACAAGATCTTCGGGCACGTCGTAAGGTGCGAAGACAAGATCTCCTTTCGGATTATTCTTTATCGCATTTAATCTCTCATTATACTGGGAAGCGTAGTAAGATGCATCCCCGTTAACTATGGTTTTTAATGCGACTGCCGAATTCGGAACTTTGTTTGATTCCGAGAGAGAACGTACCGGGAGGAGCGCGGCGAAAAGTAAGATTAAGAATATTTCAAAACATAAAAGGAGAGAAGGAATATATTTTTCCTTCTTTCTTTTTTTGCTGTTTTTATTAACGATATCATATACGGTTTTTATGATGATGAACCAGATCGCTCCCAGTGCGATAAGCATCATGTAAAAGCATATGTCAAAAAGTCTGGCGGGACCGCCGTTATTCTGTCCGTAGAATGTGGCAGTTTCGCTTGATGAAAAGATCAAGAATATCAATACGGCTTTTACGAACGGAAGACGGATCTTATCTGTTTTGGTACACAGTAAAACAAGAACGGGAGTAAGAAGCATTAATGTAATGAATGAAAAGAATCCGTTCCAGTAAAGCGAATAATGAACGCACTGAAGGATGGACTTTGCAACGGCTTTAAATGCGCTTGTTCCCGCTATTGTTGCCTGACGCGCTGAATTGCCGGGAGCAAGGATGCTCACAGCCAGAAAAACGATCATTACCGCAAGAACTGTCGCAAATATGATCACCGATTTACGATCCTTTTTAAGAATCTGTCCGACAAGAAGCAAAGCTGTCGTAAGGATCGCGGGAAGAAGCGATGCGTAGTTTCCGCCCGCTAACATGATCGCGATTATGACCAGAGGCACGAGCATGACGGCCTTTTTGTTTTTTAAGTACCTTAAAAGGATTCCGAAGAAGAAAAATGTCAGAGCAAGAAAACCGGTATAATACATCGAACCGTTATACCAGTAAAACGTTTCTCCGCAGACAGGAACCTGCTGGGCAGCAGCTATCATAAAAGTGCTTGCAATACTTATCCATGCATATTTTGAATCATTTGTTCCCCTGTAAACAAGAGGATAAAGAAGATAAAAGACGGATGCGGTGAAAAACAATATAAGAACCGTCGGATATATCTTATAGAAAAATTCACCGAAAAGATGGGGAGGAAGATACATAAGAAAAATGGCAAAGAAAGTACCCTGCCATCTGTTATACTGATTTATCGTGCCTTTTACGGCTTCGGGAATTGCGGACAGAACACTGCCGCTTTCTCTTATGGCTTTTGCCGCATGCTGACCGTAATAGAAATCGTCTCCCAGAGGGTGGTTATAAAACCCCAGCACGCAAAGAGGGATCAAGAGCAGAACAAGAAGAGCAAAAGATATGAAAGCGTAATACTTTGTATATTTCGAAAGAAATGTCATGATTCGGCTCCGTTTGTTTTAAGTACCCTGTTGAAAACAAAGAAGAGATAAACAGCATACGAAAGGATGTTTGCGATTCCCATTAAAGGAGTGACCGCAATGTTTCCGAAAAGACTGATTCCGTAAGTCATGCAGGAAAGAGCCGTGATCACAATCAAAGGCCATAACGTCTTTGGTATTACGAATATAAGAATGATCCCGATGATCTCGTAAAGGAATCCGTAACGCTCATGCATTCCGGGAAGGAAGAGCACGCATGTGAATACGAAAACAAACGAAAGTAAGAAGGTATTAACGCTGTCGATCTTTACATCTTTTATCACCAGGAAAGCCATTATCAACATCAGAACCACGAATGCGAGAATGACTGCCGCGATCTTAAGACTTGAGATATAATCGATCGAACGGTAAACGTCTTTAAGATCCGAGAAAAGCGACCAGACGGAGGGATAATTAAAATACATTTTATCGCATGATTCGGTCTGGTAAAAATATACGGAAAAAGCTGCTTTAAATCCCCGTCCCATGATCATTGCGGGGATGCAGACAAATTCCATGACTGCGGGTATTATGAGGAAATAAAGGAGCGAGAAATCCTTTTTTCTTAAATATGCGAATAAGAAGAACGGAAGAAGGAATACCGCCTGAAGCTTAAATGCACACGAAAGGCCGTACATTATGAAAGTTACGGGATATTTCTTCTTGATGAAAAAGTATAAAGACCAGAGAGCAAAAGATGAATAGATCGAATCGCACTGACCCCAGAGTGCGGAATTGATGATAACAAGAGGTGAGTACATTACGATTAAGGAAGCCAGAACTCCCAGGAATTTATTTTTGTCTTTTAACTCATAAACAATAAGACCTGCGGCTGCCGCAAGCGAATAATCGAAGATCACCGAAAGAACCTTGTACTGAATTACGGGATCGACGGGAATGTAGGTCATGATGCTTATAAGAGTCTGGTAAGCCACGCTGTAATTGCCGACCTGAGTGTCGAGCGCATGAATCTTGCCGAGCTGCTCGATCTGTCCGAACCATCCGACTAAAAAACCGCGCATATCGTCGCTTATAAAGCCGAAAGAAGAGATCCTTGCGACGAGTGAAAGAACGATCCCGACAAAAAGAATTATAAAGATTATATTTTTTTCCAAAAAGGCTGTCAGTTTTTTCTCAAATGATGGCATCTCTTTGCTTCCTTTTTGCTTAAAATTCGATATCACAATCATTATACAGTATTGCGTTATATTTTACAAAGTTTCTTTAATTACATATAATTTGATTTTTTGCCCGACAATGTATATAATTTCAATTTGAGTGGAACGGACGATCGCGGCTCCTTTTGGAGGTGAGGAAAGTCCGGGCTTCGCAGGGCAGGATGCCGGATAACGTCCGGTAGAGGTGACTCTCAGGAAAGTGCAACAGAAAATAACCGCC
>CACZOG010000126.1 GCA_902782715.1 uncultured Lachnospiraceae bacterium
AAAGGTCCTCGGGACTTTTTTATTACAGATCAAAAATACTCATCTGATGCTGTTTTTGGGGAAATTCCTGCATGAAATTAAAACATTCATAAGGATCGGACATCATGTTGTTCTCATCACAGAATTTATGAAGGAGGGCGATAAGCTCTTTGCTTTTAGGGCTCGGTAATTCGTAGGAATTTCCGTAAGTTTTGATGTACTTATCTTTCAGGCCCGGGAAGTTTTTATCAAGTGCATCATAGTAATATTCCCTGTCGCCGTCTCGTAAGGTCAAACCCATTCCAAAATCGATAATTCCCCTAACTCCAACTCTTGCACACTCTTTTAATATGGAGGAAACATTTTCTTCGGTATCATTTATAAAAGGAAGGATCGGTGTCAGCCAGACAATAGTCGGGATGCCTCGTTCCTTCATTATCTCAAGAACTTCGATCCTCCTTTTGGTGTTGCAGACATTGGGTTCGAGGATCTTACAAAGGTCGTCGTCGTAAGTTGTAAGTGTCATCTGAACGACTGCTTTGCTTTCCTTATTTATCTCATCTAAAAGATCGATATCACGTAAGATCCTGTCGGATTTCGTCTGGATCGCAATCCCGAATCCGTATTTTTTGATTATCTTAAGGCATTGCCCGGTGAGTTTCAGTTCTTCTTCGCAGTGCATGTATGGATCTGACATTGAGCCCGTGCCGATCATGCATTTGTTTCTTTTGGACTTGAGGGCTTTTTCCAGAAGTTCGGGAGCGTTTCTTTTGACTTCGATATCCTCGAATTTATGCGTGAACTGATAGCAGCTGCTTCTGCTGTCACAATAAATACAACCGTGGGAGCACCCACGGTATATATTCATTCCGACTCTTCCGCCGTTTGTATTTAAAATTCCTTTCGCATCGACAAAATGCATATTTATTCCCTTTTAAAGCTGTTTTAAAATAAAATCTTTTACGCCTTCGAGCGAACTCTCTTTCCATGCTCCCTCTTCGGCTTTTAAGGAAAGCGGATAAATGATCTGAAAATCGAGGGTTTCCCCGGGAACGCGGCCGCTTCGAAGCGGCTCATAAAAGTTGTTATAAAAATCCTCTTCGCTTGCATTAGCAAACTGTTCGGGTTTTAAGAAACGAAGCTGGCGTTTGGTGTTTTCTATGAACATTTTGGATGCGAGCGGAATGAGTTTCTCATACTCTTCTTCGTTTACATCGGTAAAGATCGAAGGGATCTCGCCTTTTACGATACTCTCATTTTCTCTGTCGATACTTATTCCGAAAGGCTCGAAATCAAAAGAATCTTCCGTGAAATCAAGTTTAACGAAAAGTCCCGATTCGGTATTAAACTGCGAACGTTGATAGGGTGTGTCGAATATAAAATTACCGAGCGAGTAAAAGATCATTTTATCCCCGACGGTTTCGTAATTCATCGGAACATGGGGATGGTGAGCAACTACAATGTCTGCTCCCATTTCCAGATAATCAAGATATCTTTCTCTCGTATAAGGTGAAGGAAGAGCCGTGAACTCTTCTCCCGCATGGGCAACAACGATGCACCATCTGCAGGTCTTTTTTATTTCTTTTATGCTTTCTTTTATGGCATCGAGATCACTCCAGGAATAACATCCGGGAGTTTCCTCTCCCGCTTTTCTGCAGGCTCTCTGATATCCGACGCCGATCATTCCGATCCCGCCTGCCTCTTTAAAGATAACGGGTTTACGGGCATCTTTCTCATTGGCTCCGGCGCCGAGCGTAAGTGCATTGTGGGCTTTGGCATTTTCCAAAGTGGCCATGATCCCTTCAGGTCCCGCATCCATGATATGGTTGTTGCAGATGTTCCAGACGTCTGATCCGATACCCTCAAGGAAATCTCCGACTTTCGGATCCATGCTGTGAACTAAAGACAGAGCACCGCTTGTGGCTTCGGCTTCTTTTCTTTCATAAAGCGGACCTTCGACATTTACGATCAAATGCCCGCCCGATGATAAAAAGGCGCGCACATCATCAGAGAGAAGATTCTCATCTTCCCATCTTTTAGCCATGAATTTGTCAAAACCGATATCGCCGGTGAATACCAAAGAGGTTGATTTCATTTATTTTTCCTTTGTGATCAATTCATCATAAATAAAATTCTAAACAATATTATAAATGAAAAAAGAAACTTATTAAACTACATATCTGTATAAAAGGAACAACATGGAAAAATATTGCAGACTACAATATTGAGAAACACGGACATAATATCGTATAATGATATTGTTTTTCACGCAAAAAGAAGGAAAAAATAAAAAGCGTTTATGCAGAGGACTTAAAAATGAACAAAACGGAACGCTGGGACGTTTATGACATAAACAGAATGAAAACGGGAGAAATGTCGCGCGGTGATGAGTTTGCAAAGGATGCTCATACATGTGTCGTGCATGTCTGCGTATTCAACACAAAGGGCGAGATGCTCATCCAGCAGAGACAAAAGGATAAGAAGGGCTGGCCGGATCTCTGGGATCTTACGATCGGAGGACATGACGAAGCCGGCGAGACTCCGCAGATGAGCGCCGCAAGGGAACTTTTTGAAGAACTCGGAATAAAAAGGGATTTTACCGGAGTAAGACCGCATTTTACCATTAACTTCATTCACGGCTTCGATGACTATTTTTTCATTACGGAAGACATCGACATAAACGAACTGACTCTTCAGGAAGAAGAAGTTCAGGCGGCAAAATGGGCCGGACGTGAAGAAATTAAGAAAATGATTGAAGAAGGAACATTTATTCCTTATTATAAAAGTCTGATCGATCTGATATTTGATTCAAGGGAAAACTACGGCGCACATGAGAATGAACCCAGGGAATATATCAGATAAAAAAGATAAACAGGAAGAGAAATGATTGACTCTCCCCTAAGGGAATGCATTAATCTGTGATTGTAAAATATACTGACGGGATTACATGGCAGACAAAGGAGTATATTTTAAATGAGTAAGAAGATAGCGATAATCGGCGGCGGCGTAGCGGGTCTTTCCGCGGGAATCTACGCAAGACGCGCCGGATATGAAACAACCATATATGAGAAAAACTCCGTTTTGGGCGGAAGTCTGAGCGGATGGTACAGAAACGGTTATGCGATCGATAACTGTCTTCACTGGCTGACAGGTACCGCCGAGGACACTCCCACCAACCTTATGTGGAAAGATCTCGGAGTCATAAACGAAGAGACTAAAATAATCGAAAGACCGTATCTCATTTCTTCGGAAACAAACGGTGTCAGAGTGACTCTCTGGAGGGATGTCGAGAGAACCAGAAAAGAGATGCTTGAGATCTCGCCCGAAGATGCTACGGAGATCAATCTTTTTTTGGACTGCGTTAACGTGGCGAGCGACATTACGGCAAACCTTTCTCATTTAATGAAGATCGCCAAGACGGTGTCCGAAGCAGAAACCGTGCTTTCGCATTTCGGATTTGCGCGAAGAGCGGTTCTTTTCATGGGACTTAACATCGAGCAGTGGGCGAATAAGTTTAAGAGCGAGGCGATAAGGAATCTTTTACTCGATTTCAGTGCGAAAGAATACGAATCCTACTGGCTTATCGTTGTTTACAGCTTCTTTGCCAGCGGTAATGCGGACATTCTCGAGGGCGGATCGATCAAGATAGCCGACAATCTGGTAAAAACTTACCTTGAAGCCGGCGGTAAGATCGAGACCAACATGCCCGTTAAGCAGATTTCGATCAGAAGAAGAAAAATTCCGAAGATTGAGAAAAAAGCAAGGATCAAGACCAAATATGCAGACAGGATCCTTTTTGCAAACGGAGAAGAAGTTACGGCGGATTACATCATCTGCGCATGTGACATCAAATACGTTTTCAAGAAACTGATAAGAAAAACAGAACACAAGAACAAGATCATCAGATATATTTTCCATCACGAGAAAGAGTTCCCGATGTATTCCGCATTTCAGATCGCGTTCGGAGTCGACGGCCTTTTCGAGGAGATAGACGATTCGCTCGGATTTGAATGTGCTCCGATAGAAGTCGGAATGACAAGCGTGAACAGGATCTATCTTAAAAACTACCGTGCATACGGGGACTACATTGCACCGGAAGGCAAAACCGTTGTTCAGTGCATGTTCATACAGTATGAAAAAGATTTCAGATTCTGGAAGAAGCTTAACCGATCCGATGAAAGACGTTACAGACAGGTAAAGATGAATATCGCAAATGCGGTTCTTTCGGAAATAATCAAAAAATTCCCGCAGTACGAGGGAAAGATCGAGATACTCGATACATGGACTCCGTACACGTATGCGAGAAGAAACAATGATACAAACGGCGCATATATGAGATTCATTACAACCGCGTTCAGCCGTAAAGCCAATATTCCATGCGAAGTTAAGGGAATAGACAATGTTTTCCTTGCCAGCCATATTCTAAAATACCCGGGCGGACTTCCGATGGCGGCTGTAAGCGGAAAAAGCGTTGTTGAGTTTATCAAAGAGAAGGAAAAACCTCTCATTCCGTTCGTGGAAGAGATCACGGGCAGATTTGCCCCCGACAAAAAGGCAAATAAGGAAGCATGAAAAAATTCTGGACATTAAGATACACGATGATAAATATGCTCTACTTCGTGGCATTCTGCACAGTGCATGCATATGCGGGAGTGTATCTTCTCGACAAAGGATTCACGAATACTCAGGTCGGCCTTGCACTTGCGACGGCCAATATCCTGTCGGTTTTCGCACAGCCCTTTGTTGCCGGCATAATCGATAAGGGAGGCATTTTAACGAACAGACTCGTTGTTATGTTTTCGTCGCTCTTTTTATGCGCAGGCTCCCTTCTTTTAATATTTGTAGACGGGATAAAAGTTCCGATCTTCGTCATTTTCGTTTTAATGTATATGATCCAGTTCGTGTACATGCCCATAATGATCGCGATGAATTTCGAATATGCGAAAGCCGGCTGCAACATTAATTTCGGCCTTGCAAGAGGAATGGGCTCTGCGGGCTTTGCTATAACAAGCTTTTTCCTCGGAAAAGCCGTGGCGGATTACGGAACCAAAGTGATCTTATTCGTTACGATCGTATCCATGGCGCTTATGAGCCTGGTAGTATTCTTCTTTAAAAAACCCACAGACGGCGAAAAGAATTCCGAAACCGATGATACCGATAAGATAAAAGAATCGTCCGGTGAAAAAACGGGAAAAGACAGCGGCAACATCTTTGTATTTGCCAAAAGATATCCTTTCTTCATTGTATTCCTTTTAGGAACTGCATGCTGCTTCTTCGCGCACAATATGATCAACGATTTCATGATCCAGATCATAAGAAACTTAGGCGGAAACGAAACACAGTTAGGATATGCGACATTCCTTCAGGCAATACTTGAGCTCCCGGTCATGGCACTTATCGGAATTGTGCTTAAAAAGATAAGCGAGCGCCACCTCCTTGTTTTTTCCGCAGTTTCGTTTTTTGTTAAAACAGCGATCCTTTTATTTGCGACAGCTCTTATCGGAATGTACATAAGCCAGTCTTTCCAGATGTTCGCATATGCTGTGTTCATTCCCGCATCGGCTTATTTCGCAGATAACGTCATGAAGGAAAACGACAAGGTTAAAGGTCAGGCATACATAAACAGCGCGATAACTTTAGGCGGAGTTTTCAGCAACTTAGTAAGCGGAAGACTTCTTGACGGATTCGGAGTTCACACGATGCTTTCCGTAGGACTTGCGGTCTGTCTCGCGGGAGTTATCATTGTAATCATCGCAGTTTATCCCATGATGAGTAAAAAATTTTTAAAGGGCGGTAATCAATGAGAAGAATTATGATCACAAACGATGACGGAATTGAGGCTGACGGAATAATCCGACTTGCCGAGGCGGCAAAGGAATTCGGTGAAGTATGGGTGATCGCGCCCCTTCATCAGAGAAGCGCGGAGTCGCATCGCATTACCTTAAGAAAGCCCATTGAGATAAAAGAACATGATTTTCCCATAAAAGGTGTAAAGGCATTTTCCTGCAGCGGAACTCCCGCGGACTGCGTGAGAGTCGGCGCTTTAAGCGTGATGCCCGAAAAACCCGATGTCGTACTCTCGGGAATCAACTACGGATACAATGTGGCCAGCGATATTCAGTACTCCGCAACCGCAGGTGCCGCCTTTGAAGCTTCGTTTCAGGGATGTCTTGCCATCGCGCTTTCGGAGCATGCGAGTGAGACACATGAGATAACCGACAGATATTTAAAAGAACTTTTAGCCGAATATATCGATGCCAAACCGGAAAGAAACAAGATCATAAATATCAATTTCCCGGGCGGAAAGCTTGAGGAATGCAAAGGGATAAAGAGAAACTTAGGCACTTCAGCGGATTCTTTTTACCATGACAGATATAAAATGATCGAGGAAAAAGAGGACGGAACCAGACTTTACATGGTCGACGGGATCTATAACGAAGATGCGGAACCCGATACTGATTTCAGAGCGGTTGTCGAAAAATATGTTTCCGTCGGAACGGTAAATAATATAAAATAAAAAAAAAATATATAAACAGGGTTTTATGGATAACGTGGTTAAAACGGAAAAAAATCAAATATTGTGGCTTAACACCGTCAAGGGCTTTGCCTGCTGGATCGTGTTCCTCGGACACTTCTATGCGGACTACTCCTACATTCCCCTTCTGCATAAGCTGTATACGAACATTCCGTATTTCAATGTTTTGAAAAACGGAACTTTTGCGTTAAATGTTTTTTATATCATTTCGGCTTTTCTGGTTGCGGGAAGATATCTTGAAAGCAATGATGAGAGAATAGGAAAAAGCGTATTTAAAAGATATTTCAGACTTGCTTTTCCGATCTTTTTAATGGATGTTTTATGCTTCATTCTTTTTAAGTTCGGTCTTTTATACGGACGAATTTTGGAAATGGATGAGATCAACTATACATTATGGGATGTTTTCAGAGACGGCTTTTACGATGCGATATTTAAAGGAAGCCGTTTGTTCAATCCGTCTCTCTGGATGGTCGGAGAACTTTTCTGGGGATACTGCATTGCCATAATGTTAAGTCTTATCGTAAAAAAGATGAGACTTTTAAACCAGATCGTTTTTCTTGCAGGTATTACTACGCTCTTACTTTTTACGGAGAGTGATTATACCACTTTCGCATTCGGAGTTCTGGCATACATAATGTATTCTCTTGTTAAAAGAAGAGAGACCGTGTTCAAAGCCGTGATCGGCGTTCTTATCATTGTCTGGGGCGTGTTTACAGCTTCATACAGCGTACTGATAGCTTACTTCTTCCAGACTCACTTTGCAGATACGACCTTAAAATTCCAGTGGGTTCAGTGCTGGATCGCGGCAATACTTTTTATGACAGGCATTATCTTCTGTAAGCCCGCACGAAAAATTATGGACAACAAAGCTCTTGCATTTTTAGGCAAGATCAGTTTTCCGGTATTTATCCTTCACAGAGTATGGGAATGTTCACTCGGAGAAAAGGCGTATGAGTACTGCTACGCCCTGAATATGAGAACGACCGACGGAATAAAGGCATCGTTTATAGTGACTGTTTTTGCCACGGTGGTTTCGGCGCTGGTTTATTACTTTTTGATCGAACCGCATCTTAACAAACTGACGAAACTGATCATTGAGGCAATCTTTTCGGAGAAAAGATCAAAGCCCCAGTAGATTCATGATCCGATCCATTCTTTCGTCTTTTACATGCCATACGCTCTCAAGCGGCCACGGAAGATTCAGGATGTAATCTTTATCGTCGGCGGATAAAACGTTTAAGGATTTTTCGAAAGCAGACTTATCTTTATATAGAAGCTTTCCGAAATCACATGCAACGTATTCTTTGGGCGGATCGTCATCTTTAGTCACAACCTGTTTAAAGCTCATTTTCCCGAAACGGTCATAAACTTTCTCGTAGGATATGCGTTCTTTTACGCTTCCTTCTGTGGGCTCGGAAAGAAGGATCACGCCCGTATCGACGTAATGCTTCCAGACGATCTCTTTTACCTTCTCCAAAGAAGTCGGGAAATCGAGTTTTTCTTTTATCTGACTGACCGTATAGCCTTTGTCCGCGAATGCACGTATTTCGGCACCCGATGCGAAATCGATCGTAAAATCGGATAAGGCTTTGTTAAAATATCTGCTGCTCATATGACACCGTAAATAGATAATTGTCTTTGATTCAATTTTATATGAAAAAAAATTATTGACAATCCGAAAAAAAATAATTATTATGATTTCACATACGTTAAATGCGATGAAGGAATTATGCGTCGTTTGGAAGTTTCAGAGAGCCGGTGGCAGCTGAGAACCGGTACGGAAGAACGAATTGCAGTCTCACTCCCGAGCAGAACTCTCGAACTTAAGTAAAGAGTTCCGGCAAGCTCCGTTATCAAGGCTTAGGATATGATAGTATCTTACAGAGTGACTTATTAAAGTAATTTGGGTGGTACCGCGGAAGAAATTTCGTCCCAGAGATCAGGAAAATGATCTTTGGGACTTTTTTAATGTAATAAGGAAGAGAAAGGACGAAAAAATGAAAAAGATTTTCATTGCCGATTCAACAATCGCGACAAGTTCAATCAACAACGCATTCTCCATGAGCTTCAAAGAAAAAATGGAAGTTGCAAAAAGACTTGAAAAGATCAAGGTTAACGTTATTGAGATGCCCAAGGCTGTGGAGAAAACAGACGCGCTTCTTATCAAATCGTTATCTTCGATGATAAAAGAAAGCGTGATCTCGGCGGCAGCAGGTCCCGATAAGGCAGAGATTGATGCGGCAGCAGAAGCGATCAAGAGTGCAAAGAACGGAAGGATCAGAATCCTCGTTCCCGTATCAAGCGTCCAGATGGAATATATTTTGAAAGCAAAACCCAAGGCAGTACTTGAGAAAGTACCCGAAATGATCGCATACGCCAAGACACTTTGCAGCGATGTTGAGGTTTCCTGCATCGATACTTCAAGAAGCGAAAAAGAATTCGTGGCTTCTTTTGTAAAGTCTGCGATCGAAAAAGGCGCAACGGTAATCGATTTCTGCGATACCGCAGGAACATGGCTTCCCGAAGAAACGGCAGAATTCGTTAAATATATCAAAGAGAATGTTGAAGGAATCGACAACGCAGTCATTTCCGTAACATGCTCGGATGAGATAAGACTCGGAAATGCAAATTCCGTAGCAGCCATCAAGGCAGGTGCAGCACAGGTTAAGACAACTTTAGTTGGAAAGAGCGCTCCCAAGCTCGGACATTTCGTAAATCTTATCTCCGAAAAAGGCGAAGCTATTGAAGTTTCAATTGATATCCCCAGAGCAGAGTTTAACAAGACTCTCCGTCAGATGACATGGATCGAAGGCGAGAACCAGGGAATCAAGATCACTTTCGAGGAAGAGGAAAAAGAAAAGAACGAAGAACTCAATCTTGATGAGACGGCAGACATTTCAAAGGTTATAAAGGCAGTCAAGAAACTCGGATACGACCTGTCCGATGACGACAATGCCAAAGTATATAAGGAATTCAGAAGAGTTTCCGAGAAAAAGAAGATCGGCGTAAAAGAAATGGAAGCGATCATCGCAACCGCAGCTCTTCAGGTTCCCGCAACATACCAGCTTGTTGATTTTGTTATCAACTCCGGAAACATCATCACTCCCACCGCTCACATCACTCTTGAAAAAGAAGGAAACGAGCTTAAAGGTTTAAGTTCGGGAGACGGCCCCATCGCAGCTGCATTCCTTGCGGTTGAAATGATCGTGGGACACCACTATGAACTTGATGATTTCCAGATCCAGTCAGTTACGGAAGGCAGCGAAGCAGTAGGAAACGCACTTGTTAAGCTTCGTTCAAACGGAAAGTTATACTCAGGAAACGGTATCTCAACAGATATCATCGGAGCAAGCATCAGAGCTTATCTTAACGCGATCAACAAGATCGTATATGAAGAGAAGCAGGAAAGAAAACCCGACTAAGGTAAAAGGATTGAAAAACGGAGGTTTTTATTAAATGAAATTAGCGTTCAGTACTAACGGATGGGATGATTTTGACTGGTCGGATTTTTATGTGACAGCCAAAGATCTTCAGTTCTCGGGTATCGAGATCCATGATATCAAAAGAGAAGTTTTTTCCGGAAAGAACAGACCTTTTAACAATGAAAATATCAT
>CACZOG010000127.1 GCA_902782715.1 uncultured Lachnospiraceae bacterium
ATACTTAAACTTATAGTTGAAAAGTACGATGAAATTAAGGGAGGTGACGCTAATGAGTAAACAGATTATGAGTGCTATCGAATGTTTAAAAGAGTACAGAGAGAATAAGGATAAATACCTTCCTCTCGTGGATCATGACACACATTATTTCCCGGAAAGAGATGAATTTGACGATGTAAATATCGGCTGGGATATGGGATTTATCGGAAACAGACCTTATTTCCTTGAATGCTATGCTGCAACAGGAATAACAATGATAACCATCTTCATGTCTACTATCGGGCTTGAGAGAGCAACCGAATATGATCTTGAAAGAATCTTAATCGATAATAAGATTTATGAGCCTTTAGATGATTACGAATCTCCTGAATGTCCAAGATTCTATGACGATAACGACAATGAGTTTTTCTCAATCAATGTCGTAGTTGGAATAGAAGATGAGCCTGCTAGGATTAAAGGCGGAAGACTTACACCTTTTAGCGTACTTAACGAATTAAACGGTCTTACCGGAGAGGAAGAAGAATAGGGGTGATTATATGAGACCTATAGATTGCCGTGATAATGATAAAAGGCTTCAATTAATTGAGTTTCTTGAGGCTAAAGGTTACAATGTTGTTATTGATAATATAACCAATAAAGACATATTAATTGAATCAAAATTCCCAATCTTAGTGGATTCTAAGAATAAAACAATAACAATGTATCATACCGTAACATCTGCAGCTGCGGCTGCAGGTAGCGGGATGCTATTAAGTACAGAAGATTTTTACAAAGAATTTAAGGAGTAGCCCATGGAAGTTAAGAAAATCTATTTTGATATGGACGGTGTTTTGGCTGATTTTGAAAGAGGAGTAAAGGAACTTTGTCACTTAACTCCGCCTGATCAAAATGCTAAAAAGCATAAGCCCGGCGAAGATGATGAGATGTGGGAGAGAATCAAAGGAATCGGAGATTTTTACAATCGACTCGAACTTATGCCAGGTGCAAAAGAAATGTTTGACCTTGTTTATAGCAAATATCAGGATGGATGTGAAATCTTAACCGGAATTCCTAAGGAAAAAAGAGGAATCGTTACTGCCGGAGAAGATAAGATAAAATGGGTAAAGAGACTATTATCTGAAGACGTAAAAGTAAATATCGTTTATCGTGAAGAAAAACCTCGGTATTGTAGCGGTCTCGATTGTATCCTTATTGATGATATGGAAAAGAATATTAAAGAATGGGAAGCTGGCGGCGGAACCGGTATACAGAATAAAAGTGCCAAGGAAACCGTAGAGAAACTAAAGGAACTTGGCATTCTTTAAGGAGGTTAAGATGATTGAAAGATTAACATATGAACATCGTACAGCCAGAATGACAACAGGCGTAGATATTGAAATATGGGTAAAGGACGGAAAGATTTATTATAATAAAAAGCCTTTTATTATTTCTCTTGAAGGTGATAATTACGCTGAGAATGCCGAAAGCAGCGTTTCGGTCGAAGATTTTGAAAAGAAGCTTGCTAAATTAAATATCGAAGAATGGGAAAAAGTAAGCTTACCACCAAAAGATATCGTTTATTGTGACGGATCAGACTGGACCGTGAAAGTAAAATACAAAGGTCAGAAAGAAATAAAAAGGGAAGGTGAGAATGCTTATCCGGCAAATTGGAATAAGTTTATAAAATTACTTCAATTAACTGTAGGCAAGTTTGAAAAAATCACATTTTAAGTGAGGTATATACATGGAAAAAATGGGACTTAGCAAATCTAAATACTGTTCGGGACTTCAGTGCCCTAAGATTCTTTGGCTTCAAGAGAATAAGCCTGAAGAAGCAGAGGATACCGCTCAGGATTCCGTTATGGAAAACGGAACCATGGTGGGAGAAGTTGCAAGAGGTTATTTTGGCGATTTCTTCCCGGTAACTATAGATTCCAATAAGGAAAACATGGTTATTGAAACCAAAGAATTAATGGATAAAGGTGCAGATAATATCACGGAGGCCAGCTTTATTACCGACGGACTTTACTGTGCAGTAGATATCCTTCATAAAGATAACGACGGATGGGATATCGTAGAAGTTAAGAGTTCAACTGAAGTAAAGGACATATACAAGGAAGATGTTGCTTTCCAGTATTATGTTTTAAAAGAATGCGGTATAAACGTTAAAAAGGTTTATATCCTTTATATCAATAACCAGTATGTTAGACACGGGGATCTAAATCTTAAGGGGCTTTTTACCCTTGAAGACTTAACTTTGGAAGCGACTTCCAGAAGTGAATATATCCCGGACAATATCGAAGCCATGCGAAATATGCAAGAAGGCGATGGTGAGCCGGATATAGATATCGATATGTACTGCGAAGATCCTTATGAATGTGCTTTTAAAGGATATTGTTGGAAACATATTCCTACTCCTTCAGTGTTTGATATCAATAGACTTGCTAAAAAAGAAAGATATAAAGCTTATAAAGCAGGAATTATAACTTTTGATCAGGTAGCGATTAGTAATATCAAATTGTCGGATAAACAGAAAAAACAGGTTGATTTTGCCCTTAATCATCGTCCTGATTACATCAATAAGAAAAAGATACAGGCATTTATGGATACTTTAACGTACCCTTTGTATCATCTTGACTTTGAAACCTTCCAACAGGCTATTCCCGAATGGGAAGGTGGCAAGCCTTATG
>CACZOG010000128.1 GCA_902782715.1 uncultured Lachnospiraceae bacterium
TAAGTTTAGTAAGTGAGATAAATGCCATGATAACAAGATGCTATTCTTGTATGGAAAGATTTGATTCTAAATATCGAGTATGCCCTCATTGCGGACAGGTAGTCAGTGAAACTCCGCAGGAGCCGTATCAGCTTGCACCCGGAACCATTTTACAGGGAAGATATATTATCGGAAATGTATTGGACTACGGTGGATTCGGTACGGTTTATAAAGCATGGGACAATGTTTTACAGATTGTCGTTGCCATCAAAGAGTTTTATCCTGCCGGCATAGTACAGAGAGTACCCGGCACCATGAATCTTATCATTCTGGAAGGTCATAAAGATGAATATGCCAAGGGCCTTGAGAGATTCTTAAGCGAAGCCGTTATAACAACGAAATTCGTAGAGAATGAAAATATTGTTGATGTATTGACGTATTTCGAACTGAACAATACAGCTTACATCATAATGGAATTCCTTGAAGGATGCTCTTTAAGCGCATATCTTGAAAAATACGGAAAGATGGAGAGTGACATTGCGGTTAATGTTCTTCTTTCCGTAATCAATGCGTTAAAAGATGTACATAAAGCAGGTATTCTTCACAGGGATATTTCTCCTTCGAATATCTTTTTGGGAAAAGACGGTATCGTTAAACTTATCGACTTCGGTGCTGCGAGAGCCATTGAAGATGTTAAGGACGATATTGATATTGAGTTAAAGCCCGGATATGCGCCTCCTGAACAGTATCAGTCCAATCGTGTACAGGGACCCTGGTCTGATATCTATGCTCTCGGTGCGACTCTTTATAAAACGATCACGGGAGAGATTCCCGAGGAGTCGATCAACCGAACAGAAACCGATACTTTGATCAGACCTCGTACGATTGATAATACGATTCCCAAGTATCTGGATAAAACACTTATGCGTTCAATGGCTGTTCCTACAGAACTTCGTTTTAAGAGCGTAGAAGAGTTTGAAAAAGCAATTCAGAATAAAAGAAGAGTTAAGACACCCGAAAAAGAATTAAGAAAACGTAAAAGAAGAAGAGTTACGGGTGTTGTACTTCTTGTACT
This sequence comes from uncultured Lachnospiraceae bacterium, assembly GCA_902782715.1. Classification (GTDB taxonomy): domain Bacteria; phylum Bacillota; class Clostridia; order Lachnospirales; family Lachnospiraceae; genus UBA3766. The sequence continues at coordinate 1,055 of CACZOG010000128.1, forward strand.
CATAATACTCGGCATTTCAGGTTATGCGTATGCAAGATACCGAATTGAGAAGATGAATGAGGTATTACCAGCTACGACCTTGGAAATATGCATGGTTGCGGATACATTTGCGGAAAGAGGTTATAAGAAACAGAAATTCGAAGACCTGTGCAGTGAATTTAAGCAGGATAACCCGCAGGTTCAGTTTGAATATGTTTTCTATCCGAGCGATACATACAAGGATGAAATCTCCAAAGCTGCAATTCTCGGAGATACTCCCGATCTGTTTGAAGCCTGCGATCTGCCTTATGATATTCAGATGATCGCAGCACATTCTCCGACCGAATTATATGAACTGATCGACGAGAGCGAATATTATGTTTTGGAAGAGAATAAAGACTATATCCTTGAATACAGAAGAGTCCCGATCGGATTAAATACGCGGATTGAAGTCTTAAATAATGAACTTATAAAGACTTTTAACGCTCCCATGAATAATAATCCTGTATTGTTCATAAACGGAAAAACTCCGGTTGCTCTTCTGACGATCGACGAATATTACACCGCCAGAGAGAAGCTGTCGGGAAGATACAGTTTAGTTGAAAATGCTTTTGTCGATTATTCTTATGAATACTGTATCGGATTTGATTCAAATATCGGAAACAGAACCTGTGTTGTCAGATTGTTATATTATCTCCTTGGTGATACGGCTCAGGAAAAACTCTATACAACGTATAAAGATAATCTTCCGATAAAGAAAAACGTTTTTGATGAATTTGTTAAAACAAATTTGGAGATTACATACATAAAAGATTATTTGGAAAACCATGAGGATATTCCTGAGAACCTTGATTTTAACAAGGAATATGTAAAAACTCTTAATAATCAGTATACCGACTTGAATAATGCGGCAAAAAAGGAAAATGAATAGATTTTTTAAATGAAGGTGTTTGTATGAACAGATGTTTAGGTTGCATGCATGAATACGATGAGAAGTATAAAGTATGTCCGTACTGCGGATATGTTTTAAACAGTCCCCCTCAGGAAGCTTATCAGCTGACTCCGGGTACGGTTCTCAGAGGAAAATATACTGTAGGTAAAGTCTTGGGAAACGGAGGCTTTGGTATTACATACCTTGGCTGGGATAACGTTCTTCAGCATAAGATTGCCATCAAGGAATATTTCCCCGGCGAGTTCTCCACAAGAGTATCGGGTCAGACAAAAGTCAGTGTGTATTCCGGTGAAAGAGAAGAACAGTTCAATTCGGGCAAAGAGAAGTTTATTGAAGAAGCGCAGAGAATCGCAAAGTTCAATAAAACCAAGGGAATCGTTCATGTTTACGATTACTTCGAAGAAAACGGTACTGCATATATTATCATGGAGTACCTCGAAGGTGAGACTTATAAAGAGAAACTGAAGAAGAGGGGTGTTATTCCGCCGGAAGAAGCCAGAGATGTTATCATTGCGGTTCTGGAAGCTCTTGAACAGGTTCACGCAGAAGGTCTGGTCCACAGAGATATCGCACCCGATAATATCATGATGACTAAAAAAGGCGAGATAACGATTCTTGACTTTGGTGCATCAAGATTTGCCACAACAAAACACAGTAAGAGTTTATCTATTATTCTTAAACCCGGATATGCTCCCGAAGAACAGTATCAGTCTCGTGGTAATCAGGGACCCTGGACCGATGTTTATGCGGTTGCGGCAACTTTCTATAAACTTGTTACGGGAATCACTCCGCAGGCTTCGATTGAAAGATCTGCAAAAGACCTGGTAAAAAAACCATCCAAGCTCGGAGTAAGCATTCCCAAGAACCTTGAAAATGCTGTAATGAATGCCATGAACATCAGAATCGAAGACCGTACCAAGAGTGCTTCGGAATTTCTTGTAGCTTTACATGCAGAAAAGGTTAAAAGAAAAAGAGATAAGATCAAGGCAATGGATGTAGGAAAGTGGCCTCTCGGCGTAAAAATCGCTTTGCCTCTGCTTTTTGCAGCATCCATTACGTTTTTAAGCCTTATATTATCCGGAACAATTCATTTTGATCTGAAGAATACTCAGAGAAACCAGCTTGAAGCAGGTATGACGCGTGTTCCGAATGTAATTAACATGACTTATGAAGATGCGGAGAGTCTGCTCGAAGAAAATGTATTGAGTATTCATATTCTGGAAAAAGAATTCTCGAATGATGTTGATGAGAATAAAGTATTAAGTCAGGATATAGCGGCAGGTGAAGTTGTATCCGAGAATACAGTAATTAATGTCGTTGTCAGCGCAGGTATTGAGATTAAGAAAGTTCCAAATCTGGTGGGATTGGATAGCGACGAAGGCAAAAAGAAGCTTGATGAAGTCGGAATGGACTATGAAGTACTTGGTGTTTATTCGTCTGAAGCTCCCGGTGAGATCATATTACAGAATATAGATCCGGATGTTGAGGTTCAGGAAGGTGATGTCATTCAGATACTTGTTTCGGAGGGACTTCCTCAGATTGACTATACAAAACAAACTTCCATGCTCGATGTAGTCGGAATGAGATTTGATGAAGCAAAATCCAGACTTTTAAATAACGATCTTTATATATCCAAGGATGAAGTCTTTTATGATGAGACGATGCCTTATGGATACATTACGGAACAGACGATCGAAAAGAACGAAAAGGTATCGCTCGGAACCATTCTTGGTGTTTGCGTTAATATGGCCAAGGGCAAGATCAAAGTCCCCGAACTGGCTAACAAAAGGCTCAGTGAAGTTCGAAAAGGACTGGAAGAGCAGTATTTCGAGATAGAGATCGAACACGAATACAATGACACGGTGCCTAAGGACTCGATAATCTACACTTATCCTTCTGAAGGAAATTCCGTTGATGTCGGATCAACCTTAACACTGGTTGTAAGTGACGGAAAAGAACAGAAGTATTCCGGCGGAGGAAGCGGATGGAGACAGTATTCAGCTAAAACCACTGCTCCCAAAGTTGTTGGTCTTAATGTATTACAGGCAGTTAACGTATGTTACGAATATCGTGTAACTCCTTTCTTTGTCGGTGAATACGGAGATTATGACTCCAGAGGAGCCGTTATCAGACAGGATCCCGCCGAAGGCGCAGAAATGAATGCCTGGGATTATCTGACTTTCGTATACAACAAAGGACCTCAGGGAGACAGCCTTACTTGGTATTATGACGGCTGGGGATTGTATTATACATTTGATTGATATTAATGTTGCAAAAAAAGAAATTGTTTAATGAGATTAGAATAAAATGAAAAAAGTTGAAGGTAAAAATACTGACATCAAAAAAATACTTTTATTGATTCTGAAGTACGTGATAATAGCGCTTGTTATTGTTGCTCTTTGTTTTCTTGGCTTTAACAGCAGGAGAATAATACAGTACGTTCAGATAGAGGTAGCACGCTACGAAGCATCTCAGAATAAGCCGTATAATTCGATAGCAACGTATTTATATTCTTTGAAAATGTATAAAGACAATCCGCAGGCCTATATTGAACTTTATCAGATGTACAAGAAGGTTGAGGATGATTATTCGGCAAAAGTTACTTTGGAAGCAGGTTATGAACGTACGCAGTCCGAAGAGATTTATGCATTGTTAAAAGAGATAAACGATAAGGAATCATCTGACCAAAAGGCTGTTGCAGCACAGAATACAGAAAACGATAATGCTGCAGATGCCGATCAGGTTAAGCGAATGACTATTATCGATTCTAAAGGAAATAAAGAGATATCAGATTATGAATACAATGAGAACAAAGATCTGATCACGGTTACCAAGACCGACGGAGAAGGTGTTTTTACCGGTCGAGAAGAGTATTTATATGACGAGGATAATGAGCCGGCAGGAACCGAAAATTATAAATTAAGATATACCAAGCGTTATTCTTATGATGAAAACGGTAATCTGGCAAATATTCTTGAAGACAGTGTTTATGAAAGCGGTACAGATACAAGTTTTCATTTTTCCGATGATTTTGATGTGTATACTCAGGAAGATTTCGATTATGCCATAGTTTACACCTATAACGAGGATAATCAGATAACTGAGATCGTTGCTCAGAATGCTACCGGAACTTTTTACTTAACCAATAAATATGATAAGAAAACCAAAAACAGAACCGGTACTGTCGTTAAATCAGATGATCAGACAGTCTTGACCGACGAGGCTAAATATGATTCGAAAGGAAATCTCACAAAAGAGGTTATTACTTTTGACTCAAACGATCCCAAGGAAAGAAAGACCATAAATTATACGTATACCGAAGATAATCTTCCTGATACGATTAATACGCAGTATGAGTATTATGACAACGAAACCAGAAGATGGGAGACTAATACTTTATTGTATTATGATGTCGTTTTTAACGATGAAAACGTTATATATGTATATGACGATAACGGCCGTCTTAAAGCTGAGATGAACTATGTTGATAATACTTTTATCAGTTCATACAAATATGTGTACGATAATAAGGGAAATTTATCCGAAGAAACTTTTTATGAACCGAGATCACTTGATGACAGTATTATCATTGATTTTGAATATGATGATAAAAATAATGTCAGTCAGGTAAACGGCGAAAATCTGATGGGTGAAAAGACAAGGATCGAAGTTTTTGAGTATGATTCGAAAGGCAACTGCGAATCCCATCTTTTCAGAAACAACAGCGAAGATTCCGAATCCAAGGATAGTTATTATACATATCTTTATGACGATAATAACAGACTTATCGAAGAGAATGTTTATTACATCGTTATGAGTACCAGAGAAGATGAAAAAACGGAGAATGAAGATCACAGTTATTCAGTCTGGTACAAAGAGAAGGATTCTCTTGGAAATGTTACTCTGGAAGGCTATGAAGAGTATGATATTGACGGCAATCTGATGGCTGAGACATTCTTTGATACCGATGAAGGTCGTCTGACACAGCGAATTGAGTATAAATATGACAAGAACGGCTATCTGATTGAGAAGGATGTGATCGGAGATAAAGGCGTAACCAAAGAAAAAGTTGAATACGAGTACAATGATGCTTATCAGCTTTATAAGGAAATCGAGCACATCATGATCACTTCCACAAGAGAAGATGTCTATCAGACTGAGTATTTTTATTATGATGACGGAAGGCTTGATAAGAAGAAGAGAACCGATCTTACGAACGATAATTCCAATGCTTTCGTATGGAAATACTCTTATGATAACGATAAAAGAATGACTCAGTGTGATTATCAGAAGATTGACGAAAAAGAAAAAGTAACCACACTGGAGACTACTGAATACGAATACTGATAATTGAGATATCAATACATCTCAAAACGGAGGTTCCTAATGGAAAATGAAGTAAAAAAGAAAAGTCCGATATTTTTAATAATCGGAATAATAGCCGGACTGGTTCTGCTGGCGGCAATAGCTTTGGCAGTAATAGGTATTGTTCTGTTCGCGTCAGGAAGCGGTTCAAGAAAATATGACAAGCAGTTAAACCTTGGCGAGAAATATTTTAATGAGATGGATTACGAGAATTCCATCTTAGCTTATGAAAATGCGATCAGTATCGATCCTAAAAGTCCTGAGGCATACTTGGGAATCGTAAATGTCTATATTCAGACAGGCAACAAAGAAAATGCCGAAAAATGGGCTAAAGAAGGTTATGATGCAACCGGTGATTCAAGACTTGCCGAAATCCTTGAAACTTTGCAAGAGCCCGAAGAAGCACCCAGGGATTTGCTGGCTGAGGGAAATGAAGCCCTGGATAACATGGATCTTGAATTGGCAATTAAGTTGTTTGATGAACTGTTAAAGATCGATCCTCAGAATATCGAAGCTTATTTAGGCATCGTGGAAGCATACTTAAGAAGCGGTGATTATGACAAGGCGAGAGAGTGGGCTGAAATAGGATACGAAAAAACAGGCGATGAAAGAATAAAAGAAAAAATCGATATGATCGACAGCGGTAATATATCCGACTCTGAAGGCCGTCAGCTTAAGATGACCTGTTATGACGGGGAAGGAAATGTTAAATATTTCCATGAATACGTATATGATTCTGACGGGAATTTGAAAACTGTTATTTCTTTTGATAAAGAAGGTAATGAAACTTCTCGTGTAGAAGGCATATCGTATAACGAGAATGAGGATGTGAGTTATGCGTACTATACGGAATCGGGTGAGGTCTTTAAAAGAGTTTGTGTGTATGGTGAAAACGGAATAGAGAAAAGTTATTCTTATAATATAGATGGTTCGTTATCTGATTATTCGTTGTATGAATATGAAGGAGAAAAACAGATAGAAACAACTTATTATGGCGATGATACACCCACAAATAGATATATAAGCGAACAGAATAAATTTAGCACATACTATTTTAATGGTGATAGATGGGTATTATCTTGTTACTGGATATATTTAGAGAATGAATCAATTGAATATGATGAGAATGACAATCTTGTGCAAAGAGAAGTTTATAGTACAGATGAGAATGGCAATAGGGTTAGTAAAGTATATGATGCAGAAGGCAATCTTGTCAGAGAAACAAAGTATGACTAAAAAAAATGAAATCCGTGTTTAACACGGATTTTATTTTTTGCCATAAAAGTTATAATCTCATTCGTATATTTATCAGACAGAATAAA
>CACZOG010000129.1 GCA_902782715.1 uncultured Lachnospiraceae bacterium
AAGAACATTTGGATAAAGTGTTCGGAACAATAGATCTTAAAGAAAATGAAAAAGAGTTTGAAGTCTGTGTCATCATTCCGCTTTTGCAGATAAAAAGCAGAGCGTCTGACTCCTGATCATTATGAACTGATATATCCTTTATCAATTAAAAAACGACAGAGTTTACTGCTCTGTCGTTTTTTGCTTTATTACCAGTGAAGTCTGTGTAATTCGCCTTCTGTTTCGAGGCCTTTAAAATTGTTCTGTCTCAGGGCTTCGTAAAGAACAATGTTTACGGAATTGGAAAGATTAAGAGATCTTATCTCGGGAAGCATCGGGATCCTGATGCAGTCGTCCGGATGCTCAACAAGGATTTCTTCCGGAATTCCCGCGCTCTCTTTTCCGAACATGATATAATCGTTCTAGTCATAAGACACTTCCGTATAAACATGCTTTGCCTTTGTGGTTGCAAAGTATATATGCGCATTGGGATTCTTTTCAAGAAACTCCGCATAGTTCATGTATCTTCTTACATCAAGTTTGTCCCAGTAGTCCATTCCGGCTCTTTTTACGCTTTTATCATTTAAGACAAATCCGAGAGGCTCGATCAGATGAAGCGTAGTTCCCGTTGCAACACAGGTTCTTCCGATCGCTCCGGTGTTAAACGGGATCTCGGGTTCGTGAAGTACTATATTCATTATCATCCTTTCCAAATAAAAGCCTCCCGTCCGGAAGGCTTTATGTGTTTATTTAATTCTCAGTTTTTCTATAAAGTCTTTAAGTCTGCCGATCGCAACTTTCAGATCATCAATCGAGTATGCGTAAGAGATTCGAAGGAATCCTTCGCCGCAGTCTCCGAAAGCTGTTCCCGGAACGACTGCAACCTTCTCTTCCTCAAGGAACTTAAGGGCGAATTCTTCGCTCGTCATACCGAATTCCTTGATGCAGGGGAATACATAGAACGCACCGAACGGTTCGAAGCAGGGAAGATTCATTTCCTTAAATTCGTTCATAAGGTATCTTCTTCTCTGATTGTACGCTTCCATCATTTCCGCAACGTCATCGTCTCCGTTTTTAAGTGCTTCGACAGCCGCATACTGGCTTGTCGTGGGAGCACACATGATCGCAAACTGATGAAGCTTGATCATCTGCTTGATCACGAGTTCGGGGCCAAGTGCATATCCGAGTCTCCAGCCTGTCATTGCGTATGCCTTCGAAAAGCCGTTTATAACAATGGTTCTCTCCTGCATTCCGTGGAGTGAGCAGATCGAAACATGCTTTGATTTGTATGAAAGTTCCGAATAAATCTCATCGGAAATGACCATCAGGTCATATTTTTCGATAATGGGAACGAGTTTTTCAAGATCACTCTTTTCCATGATCGCACCCGTAGGATTGTTCGGGAAAGCAAGGATCAGAACTTTGGTCTTTTCCGTGATCGCGCTTTCGAGTTCCTCGGGGGTGAGCCTGAACTGATTCTCGTTCTTTAAAGGAAGGATAACGGGGACGCCGTCAGCCATTATCGTACAGGGTTCATAAGATACATAGCAGGGTGTCGGGATTATTACTTCGTCTCCCGGATTTAACATGCAGCGAAGTGCAAGGTCAATGCCCTCGGAACCGCCGACCGTAACCAGCGTTTCTTTTAAGGGGTCGTACATAACTCCCTGTTTTCTTGCATAGTAATTGCAGATCTCCTGTCTTAATTCTTTTATACCTGCATTTGATGTATAGAAAGTTCTGCCTTTTTCAAGCGAATAGATACCCTCATCTCTTATGTGCCAGGGCGTGTCAAAATCCGGCTCGCCGACACCTAAGGAAATCGCATCTTCCATCTCGCTTACGATATCAAAGAATTTTCTGATACCCGAAGGCTTGATTGTTGTTATTTTATCTGAAAGCGGGTTTCTCATGGTGTCATTTTTAACCTTTCGTCAACGTATTTCTTAGCAAGGATCGTTCCGTGATCCTTATATTTCTTAAGTATAAAATGTGTTGCGGTGCTGAGCACTGTATCAAGTGTCGATAATTTGTCTGATACGAAATTCGACACTTCCTTAAGCGATTTGCCCTCTAAGGAAACCAAAAGGTCATAACCGCCTGAAATAAGATAAACACTGTTTACCTCGGGATATTTGTAAATTCTCTCTGCGATGCTGTCAAAGCCCTGACCTCGCTGAGGGGTAACTCTTACTTCGATAAGAGCGGAAACCTTCTCAATGCTGGTCTTTTCCCAGTCTATAAGTGTATGATATCCGCAGATCACGCCCTCCGCTTCCATCGCGGCTATCTCATTCACAACATCAATTTCTTCCTCGCCGAGCATAACGGCAAGTTCTTTCAGATCGATTCTGCTGTTCTTTTCAATTGCTTTTAAAATCTTTTCGCGCATATCATTCTCCTTGTGTTCGTGAAATGTATTTTTACTCACAGGACTTTGAATATCTCGTCCTGTTTTATCTTGTCTATATATCTTACGTCTTCGCCGTTAACGATGACTTTGTCATTATCGGATGTAAATTCTCCGATCTTAACCGCTTCGATTCCTTCGCCCTTAAGCTTCTCGATCATATCATCAGCGTCTTCGCAGACTATTAATAACATTCCCGAAGATTTAAGTGCATACGGATTGATATCATAAAAGTTGCAGACTTCGATGATCTCCTGTCTTACGGGAATCGCTTTGATATCAGCCTTCAGTCCGCATCCCGCTGCACTCGCAAGCTCCCAAAGTGCTCCGAAAATACCGTGCTCGGATACATTCTTCATGGCCGTCGCATTTAAAAGACTTGCCGCTCGGGCTTCTTTTGATACTGAGAAATCTTCAATTGAGAGATCAAAGAAATCCAAAAAGTTCCTTCCGAAGTGTGCGCTTATCTCATCTTTTTTTTCTTTGAAGATCCGATAAGCACCCTCAAGTGCAATGCTCTTTGCTGCCAGTATCGCGTTGCCGGGTTTTATATTCTTTTTGTCGAGACTCTTTTCTGCGAGATCATCTTTTATAAAAGGCTCTCCGAAAGCGGTAATGCTGACTATAATACCTCCTGTATTGCGATCGTCATCATTTCCGTTTTCCTGTTCTGATAAAATCGGCTTACCGATCATCGGACTAACCTCGGAGTGTCCTCCGATGATTGCCGCGCCGAGTACAGCGCATTCATCGTTTACCGCTTTCTCGACTTCTTTTATCTCTCCTTCTTCGCATTCGGGGGAGATCATGAGAGAAACGGTCACATATTTTACGGCGATCCCGTTTGCCGCAAGATCATTTGCCGCTTTTATGAGTGCGATTTTCGCCCCGTCGGATCCGATACCCTCAGAAACGGCAACACCCATTCGTTCATTATCAGAACAATTCAAAATGGCGCAGTCTTCTCCGAAAGCCGCGCCAGTAATCATCTTATCACTTTTAACTTTTATTTCCTTTAAAATCGACCTTTTCAGGACATTTTCGGAAATCTTTCCTTCCACCATCGCGTATCACCGGTTTATTGCTTTTTTCAAATTTTTAACTTATACTTTACGTACAAAACAATAAATTGCGAAAAATTCAACCGGCACCTTGAGCCACTTGAAATCCCTTAGACAAGAGCACTTATCACAAAGGGAATTACCATCGCAATACAAAGTATAATCGCGACTATCGCTATAATGGTTTTGGATTTTTTGGTATGTAAATTCATCATAACTGTGCACCTCAAACAATGTGTACGAAAGGATTATAAATGATATTTCCTGTTTTTGCAAGTGTTATAGTCTTCTGCATATGGCTTGCATACGAAATACGAAAGAGCAATAAAAAGGGCGACAAGGCCGAAAAAGCATTCTGGGCGAGAGAGGCCGAAGCCGACAATACAAGAAAAGCTTCACTCGACGATCTGCACTACATCGTCATTCCCGATGAGATATTCCAACCCTTCTTAAACAGTAAAGGAGAATTCATTGAATCAGATGAAAACCATGAAAAGGTTTTCGCAGATGCCCTGATCGCATTCAAGCATTTAAAAAACAGCAAGATCGTAAATTTCTCAAATATCTCAAATACGGATCTGAAGCTTACTTATGGGGCTGCTAATCTTCCCGAGCTGACTTTGTACGACCAGAATTTCGTTCTTTTGATTAGAACACTCCAGTCCATGGGCGAGTATTTTCTTGCAAAAGGCGATAAGGAAACAGCCAAGAACATGCTCGAGTTTGCCGTTTCTTCGGGAAGCGACACCATAAGTACCTATAAACTTTTAGGTTCCATCTATTTAGAGGAAGAGGACTTCACCAAGATCAATTACCTCTCCTCCTCCGCATCCCTGTTAACAGGACTTACCAAAGGTCCGATCCTCAATTACCTTCACGAGATCGCTCCGACAAACGAAGAGAAGGAAGAAAGCATTCTCGAAATTCTCGATCAATAGATAAAATCATGGATATAAAAAGGCGGTATGAAATTCATACCGCCATATTTTTATTCTGTTTCTTCTTCGTTTTCCTCGACATCCTCTTCAGTATCCTCTTCGGGAATTGCTGCCAGGCTCTCATCGATGTTTTCTTCGAATTTGTAATTTTCGATGTTTCGTGTGATATATGCGTTGTAAATATCATCCAGCTTTTCATATCCGATAAAATGCAGTCTGTACGGGATATGGGAATAATGGCCGGTCTCAACGCCGTCCCATTCAACATTCAGATCGTTCTTGGTCTTATAATAATCCTTTTCGGAATAAACGAAAGAACCGTCGGGTGCAAACTGAACATCATCCCAGTTAACATAGAAATAATAATCGTAATATATGTCTACATCTTTCTTATTGACATCTTTTACCGTGTTCTCATAATGCATTTTGTATACGAGAACAAGCATATTGTTGGGAGATGATACGCTGTCTTTTGCCGTAAGGAAATAGTTTCCGATGTAATTGATATCAAGAGAAAATCCTTCAACCCAATTGTATGTGGTTCCCAGGATTATATCGTTTGACTGGGCTTTCATTTCTTCAAGTGCGGATTCGGGGATCTGAGAAGCGCTTGTCAGATATTCACCCAATCCTTCAACCTTGAATGCCTTGGATTCAAGATCGGGTACCTTTTCGTAATCACTTATATATTCATCAACACCGTACGGATACTGGATCTTTACGGTTATCTCATCTCCGTTTTTCAATCCTTTGTTGTCGCCTTCGATCGAGTAATACAATCCGTTATCGGGATAATCTGCTATTAATGCCTGTCCGTTGGGCGAAATTCCGGAGAATGATACTTCAACACCATCAAAAGGATCGAAGCGGGGAACTTCCTGAAGACCGGATACAGTATATTCAATATCGGAATAGTTAACTTTTACCTTAAACTTCTTGGCGATCTGATCCATCTCTTCATCATCATAATTGGAATCCCATGAGAATGTGATAACATCGCCGTTCGATAATCCCGAATACTGTGATAAACCTCCGTCAAGTTCGGTTCCTACAATGAATAACTTTGCAGCATCTTTTTTATCGTTAACATCAATGTCGTAAAGCATAAGACCCCAACGGAAAAGTTCGTTATCATTAACGTACTTTTTTATCGCATTCGACATTTTAAATTTATTTTCGTTTTCTTCATAGAATCTGTCTTCGTCAAAAACGTAGGTTGCTTTGCCGTATCCGTTATATCCCGAAGTTTCTATCGTAATGTAATCGTTCATGTTGACTTTTGATCTGTGCAATGTGATCGCAAGAACGATTGCAACGATAGCAATTATCACAATTACGGCTATAACGACTAAAGCGACTGCTGCCGCACCGATTCCGATAATGGCCTTCTTTTTACCGGACCCCTTTTTCTCAGGCTTGGTTTCCGTCTTTGCCTCGTCTTTTACCTCTTTAGCGGGAGCCTCATCTTTTGTTTCCTTTGAAGGTGTCTCTTCGGCAGCTTTTTCCTCTGCCTTGGCCTCCTCCTTTGCTTCTTCGGCAGGAGTTTCCTCTTTTGTTTCTTCCTTTGCTTCTTCAGCAGGTGCTTCTTCGGCAGGAGCTTCTGCTTTAACTTCTTCTGCAGTCTCTTCTGTTTTTTCTGCTTCAGATTCCGCTGTCACAATTTCCTTTTCGTTTTCCATACGCTCTCCTTTTACGATTTATAAAATCATTCAACAAATTTACTTTAACATATCATACTGCATGGCACAACATAATCTGTTAACCATCAGTCTCCTTCAGGTGAAAGGATCAGGAAAAGTCCTGTTCCGCCCACATAGACCTCGACATAAATGTTCTTCTCATCATCAGGCTTCGTATAAACGGATTTCGATTCTTTTTCGCCGTCAATATATAACTTATAACCGTTATTCACTGCAGCATCTTCCACGCATATTAGGTCTCTTCTTTTAACATAATAGCTTTCACGATCCCAGTTATATGTATTCCCGTCAAACTCTGCGGTTATGTTTTTATCCTCATAAAATGCAAGTCTTTTTAAATTTGCATAATCGAATTCGCATACGATCGCGCCATACCCTCCCGCGATCAGATAAAATACTATTAAAGCGATTCCGATCAGCCAGACAGATCGCTTTTTTATCAACAGGATCAAAACTGCGATGAACAAAACTCCAAGGAGCGCAAATACATAAAAGATGATATGTTTAACATCATATTTTATCACTCTTGTCGTTTCGGTAATGCTAAAAAGTACGCCGATCGCCAGAATTACCGATTCTATAACGGCTAAAATGTAATGGTATTTGATTCCGGTTTTCTTATTTTCGCCTCCCATTACTTTGTTACCTTTTGTCCTGTCGGACAGAATTCTTTAAGAAAACACTCACTGCATTTAGGCGTAGGTGCTTTGCAGATGGTTCTGCCCAGAGTGATCAAATGCATGTTCCATAAGATCCAGTGGTCCTTTGGGATCTTTTTCATAAGATCGAACTCTACTTCAGTCGGATCTTCCTTTTTGGTGATACCGAGTTTCCTGCTGATTCGTCCGACATGAGTATCCACAACGATACTTGGCTCGTTATAAATATTCCCGCGTATAACATTGGCGGTTTTTCGTCCGACTCCGGGAAGTGTTAAAAGATCTTCCATCTTCTCGGGAACCTTTCCGTCAAAATCCTCGCAGATTTTTTTACAACATCCAATAATATTAACCGCTTTCGAATGATAGAACCCCAGCGGGTGAATTATCTCTTCAAGTTCAGCCGGATCGGCATCCGCGAAATCCCGGGCATTTTTATATCTGGAAAAAAGTGTCGGAGTTACGGTATTGACCCTTGCATCCGTACACTGCGCCGAGAGTATTGTCGCAACGAGCAGTTCAAGCTCGTTCATGTGATCAAGATAGCAGATCGCCTCTGTTCCGTACTCTTTATCCAGTGCTTCGATAATCTTTTCTATTCTTTCTTTCTGATTCATGTTTTTCTCACTTTTATCACTGCGCTTCCGTCTGCCGACAGCGTATTTTCATATATTCACAAACCAAGTATATTATTAAACTTCCCTTTATTCAATCCGCATTTCAGATTTGAATTTTACTTTAAGGAGTTGACAAATCCTTACATGGATTTTAAAATGAAACTGCTTTCATTTTTATTTCGGAGTAAAAAAATGCCTAAAGTATCGGAAGAATATTTTGAAAACAAGAAAAAGAACATAGTTCAGGCTGCCTACAGGGTATGCTTAAGAAAACCTGTCGAAATGGTTACGATGACGGATGTAATTGAGGAAAGCGGGCTCTCTATGGGCGGAATATATCGTTTTTACTCTGATTTGGACGAAATATTCGCGGACATGGTTACGGGAATGCGAAAAGATTACAATTTCATCGACAAAATCGAAAAGGATATTTCGGAATCCTCGGATTTTCCCTTCGAAAAAATTACCCGTACAATATGCGGCATCCTAGCTGACGTAATGGAAGAACATCTTATGGATATCCAGAAAATCAATTTCGACCTGACCGTTCTTGCCATCAATGAGCCAAAACGTGCCGAAAAGATTATCGGCTCCGCAAGGGGAAGGGGTAATTTCGAATACCTTGCAACTTCTCTTCTGCCAATGCTTTCAAAAGCCTGTGCACAAAACGCTTTGAAGCCCAAGGGAAAGCCTGAGGACATAATGAAATTCATATCCGCAGCTTATGTGGGAATCGAAACCGACTGTATATTGTCAGCATGTTACGGGAAGGCTCCGATGAATACAAAATGTGAGCCTCACGCCATGTTTGACACACTTGCAACAACCATAATTCTTTTATTCGGAGGAAACCCTGATGAGTATTAAAACTCCCAAACCCACCGGCGAATATGCCGTGGGAACATTTACGTATACGGTATATAACGATCGGGCTGAAGTTATGGAAATCGGCAAAGGCACCGAAAGAAACGTTGCCGCAAGAGTCTATTATCCGGTCCTTAAGGAAAGTACCGAAGGATGCCAAAAACCCGTTGCCCTTTCCGACAATATGATAAAAGGATTTAAAAGTGCTTTTAAGGTTGCACCGAATTTTAAAAAGAACCCCGAAGACAATGTGTCCGAATGTTTCATTGACGCCCCCCGTATACCGGATAAAAGATTTCCTCTTATCATGTTTAATCACGGATACAATTCCTACAGGGAGGGAAATTCTTTTCTTTGCCTCGAGCTTGCCTCACACGGATATGTCGTAATTTCCGTCGCACACTCTTATGAAGGTTTATGTACCGAATTTGATGACGGCTCTTTTGTATTCTTCGACAAAACCATCTCAAAGAAGATGTACGACCCAATGCTCGGCGGTGTCATAGCACTTTTTAAACTAATAAAAGCAAGGGGCAGCAATGAAGAATTGGCTGAAAAGTTTGACAAAACTCAGCGAAAGTACTGCAAATTATTAATGGATAGACTTCCGGAATGGGAAAAAGACAATGAGGCCGCTTTGGAATACGCAAAGAAAAATCTGTCCGATTTGATTGACTTTAATAAAGGTGTTGGAGTAACCGGTCATTCATTCGGAGGAAACGTCGCCTATGCACTTTGTGCAAGAAATTCGGATTTTACCTGCGGAATTAATATAGACGGCGGTCTTTTCGGCGAATATACGAATGATACTCTGACAAAACCATTCTTGCAATTAAGTAGCGAAGATTACGAATATGTTGTAACAAGGGCATATCTTCGTCACACCAAGCCCGTTTACAAAGTTCTTGTCAAGGACATGAAACATATGGGCTTCGCCGACGCAAAACACATGATTCCGATGAAATCCGTGGTTGGAAAACTTGATGCGGATGTCGCACACGAGCTTGTAAGCAAATGTCATCTTGAGTTCTTCGATGCATTCCTTAAAAAAGAAAAGGACGAACCGGAATTTCCCGAAAGTGAATTCCTGACATTTTCGAAATTCGAACCCGACATGCAGTAAAAGCCGTGGCAAATACTATAAAAAAGAAAGCCCGATATCGATGTGATACTGGGCTTTTGTTGTCTGAGTGCCTTACATTATCTTGATCTTCTGTCTAAAACAGGATTGTTTTTATAATATTCCGCTTTGTCTTTGTACATCTGCGCGTCGGCAAAATGAAGTGCTTTCTTGATATTGTATTCCGGGCCTTCATCGTAACAATAACCGATTGCGAATCTGACTGCGTTTTCCTTTCGGCTTGCTTCTTTAAGAGTATCAATCAGCCGGTCAAACAATTCTTTATCGCAATCCATTACGAAAATGAAGAATTCGTCGCCTCCATTGTTATAGTGCCGTACCTGTCGGAATCGGAAAGATCAACGCAAATAACACATGCGATCTGTTTGAGTTTCTCCGCAATTTCACTATAATTCATTTTACAAAACCATCCGAT
>CACZOG010000130.1 GCA_902782715.1 uncultured Lachnospiraceae bacterium
TCGTTTCTGCTTAATGCAGACTATATTGTTTGTACAGTGACTTGTCGTCAGTATCTCGACTTGACATTCGCTCCATGTAAAAACCCGCTAAATTACAGCGGCAACCTTACATTTCATCGCTATCAATGCCACAGCAAGAGATATATTATCAAATATATCCCCGTATTTCAAGCATTTTTTACAAATTTTTTTAAAAATTTTCTACAGGCACAATTGTTAGTTGTGTTCCTTCTATATATAGTGTCGCTCCGATTTTCGGGCATAAAAGAGCGTTGCTTCATTATATATAGAAGCAACGCCTTTTTTCTTTCCTTAATGGTTTGTTTACTACTGAAGTTCCTGCATGATGTCTTCCATATTATTCAAAATGTAATCAAGTGTCATTTCATCCATTCCGCCGACTGCATGCTCAAGTATTGTTCCCAATATTGCAAGAATTATTCCGATCACGCCGGATACGACACATGCGATTCCGAGGATCAGTCCTGCTATGGCCATTCCTTTTTTATCCGGTCTTTTCTTCATTCCGATCGCACTGAGAATGATTGCCGGAATTCCGAAGATCAGTGTTGCGATCGAGTTCCATGCACCCGTTTTACAGCAGCAGCATACAAGCACTACTATTCCCACGATTCCGAGGATCATGCCTATAAGACCGAGAACATTTATTCCGCCGCCTGAGGGCTGGGAATAATCTTCGGACGATGTATAGGAATACGTATTGGTCGTCTCCGTGGAAGCAGCTTCCTTCATTGCCTGAATCTGCGCTTCCATTTCGGGTGTAAGTCCGTTAGACTGCTGTATTGTTTCGTTATTGGTAACCGTATTTTCCATGTTCTGATTATCCATTGTTTTTTCTCCCGTTTTACACATGACACTTAAAAAAGTATCGATTTATACGTTACAAATTTGAGTTTACCCTAAGGATAAAGCAATGTCAATCTTGAAAAAAGCAACATTTCTCTATATTATATCTTTATGGACAGAAAACGCTCAAAGAAGAAAAAAAACAACAGAAAAAACGCTAAAAAGACCAACCCGCTTTTCATAGCACTCTTTTATCTTTTCCCGATAATCGGTCTGATCGTTCCTTATATCATATATCGTGCGAATTTTGCCCCCGTCCTGACCGAAATCTTAATGGACGAACTTTCTTTCGTAAAATACCTTGTTTTAAACAGATCTCATACATTTGCCGGCGGATGGATCTCGACAAAGCCCTATGTTCCTTTGTCGACAAGATTCTTCCTTACATATTATTATACGGATTTCGCAAACTGGAAAACGGCTCTTTTAAATTCCGTTACGGCTGTATATTCGATCTTCTGCGCAGCGTATCTTTTCTTCGTATCGGGACTTCATGCCAAAAAATTCTATACCTATATCATAGCCGCGATACCGGGAGTTCTCCTTGCGTTGTTCGGACTTAAGCTCACTTACGAGTGCAATTATTTTCTGACAATTATCACTCCGCTTTTTATCGTGCTCGGATTTCTTTTGCACGGAATAAGAAGCGAAAAACTCCCGATTCCCGCACGAATCGGCATATCTGCTCTGTGCATCGTTCCGGTAATCGCCATCTTTGTATACATGGGACACATGAAAGCATCCTATGCTTTCGACAATTCCGATCTGATCTCGTTTAAAACCGAGGAAAATCCCACGGATATCACAAGTAAATATTCCGGACTCGTTAATTTCTTAAAACTTCAGGATCTGCCGGTTTCGTACTGCACCGATTCCATTATAAATGAAGTAACGGTGATCGGAGACTCACAGGTTACACTGGCTCCGATCTCTTCCGTTGAAGAACTGACCAGGTTTGACGAACCCTCGGATTCTTTTGCAAACCCTTATGAATCCGTAAGTCTTGATACCAAGCCCTTTTACATGATCTATGATAATGAAACGTTAAAAGAGTATTCTTCGTCCTTATATATTAAATTCGGAAAAGAAATCTTCAACGACGGCAATTATTCCGTTTATTCGTATGACAATATAGCATATTTCAACGATTCCGTTTTCCAGAACAACATAATAGACCTCGCAAACTCAAAATACGATTCGTTCTATTACAGTTTCCAGGGTGCGGACATAAACGATCCCAAAGATTTCCCCGTATTTTCCGGAACAAATCCCATCTTCATTCATCCTTCGACGACGGATTTCGAAAATGTAAATGTTCTTCTTGATTCCGCCGTTTCCAAAGAAGGGATCAAAAATGTTTTCTTCGAACTCGATACCGTCTCGCTGGCTTCGCTTGAGGGAAGTTCGGAACTCGAGTATATAGATAAAATGATCTCCAAATACTCGGACGTGACGTTCTTTATCACACTCGGTTATCCCGGCGTTTCCTACTGGAGACAGTATAACGACTCCGAGAGAAAAGCTCTTATTTCTTCTTATGAAACAGTGGTTAAAAAACTTTCGCACAACGACAATATCCTCTTCTTCGCCCCCGGCGGCGAGAAATGGCTTGTGGAAAGCAAGGGTAATTATATCGACGGTGCTCCGAAAGAGGAAGTTGCTTTAAGTCTTTTGGTCACCGTGGTGTGCAACCGCGGTTATCAGGTGGATAAAAACACCGTTACGGATTATGAAAAGAAAATGTCCGACCTTGTCGCAGAAAAGATCCAGTATCCGGACCTTTCCGATATGGAGTTGGTTTTCTTTGGGGACAGCATTCTCGGAAACTATCACGGCTCACTTTCAATCCCCGGGCTTTGCGAAGGACTTTCGGACTGTAAGTCTTACAATCTCGGAATCGGAGGAACAAGCGCGATCGGAGATTTTAACAATATAGTCGATTATTTCCTCGGTCAATCCGATGATTACGGACGCGATTCAAAAGAATTCGAAGAAGAACTTGCCCGTTACAGAGCCGAAAGCGATGCTTCAAAGAAGAAGTTATTTGTTATAAATTACGGAGTAAACGATTATTTCTCCGGAATCCCCGCCAGAGAAGGCGACGGCACTCCTTACGAAGATTATGATTACGATTCATACGAATCTGCCATGAAGGACGGCATTGCGGGATTAAAAGAAGCTTATCCCGATTGTTCGATATGCATTATCTCTCCGATCTACACGGATTATTTTGACAGCGGAAAAGAAGTCAAATCCTCCGTGGGTTCACCTCTTGAAACCTATCGTGAAGCAGGCAGATCCGTTTCCGAATCGACAAATGCATTGTGGCTTAACTCCACGGAACTTATTTTAATCGATGCAAAGAATTGCAAAACATATCTTGTCGACGGTGTACATCCGACAAACGAAGGTCTTTATCTGATAAGCAGTGCAATAGTCAAATTCCTCGGAGAAAACCGTTAAACATATTATTGTCACTAAAAAAGCCTTGAAAGAATCAACTCTCTCAAGGCTTTCTTTTTTTATATTTTATTCTGTAAAAAAACCGCTGTTTTATATTCATCCCTCAGGATTTTAATCTTGCCAGAACCGCAGTTTTGCCTTCTTCGTTTAAGATCTTAAGATCCAGGATCCCGTTTTCTTCCACTCCGTAAAAAGAGATCGTTTCTCCTTCAAAGCAGGGATTTTTATAATGGATCTCGAGTTCCTTAAAATCTCTTCGGCTTAACTCTTCACTCGTAAAAATACCTTCGATCGCTCTTATGTATGCCACATTGTTCATGTGTTTTCCGTAGTCGGTATCGATATTTCTGATTCGGTAGGTTCCGAGAAGCTCTCCCTCAAAATCACCTTTAAGTTTTTCAAACGGTTGGGGAATTACCCTTTTTTCTTCTATAGGCAGACCTTCCGGATAAATGTCTGTGGCCTTTTGCGGAACATGGGTGTTCGAATCTATTATTGCCCATTCTGTCTTTCCGACGGCATACGTTCCGTTTTCGTCGTATATTTCATAATCACGGTTACACTTAAATCCTCCGGCTTCTTCAGGCCATGTCGCAACCATAACCGTCTCGGCCATTTTCGGTCTTTTATATATTTTTATCCTGGTTTTTACCGCAACCCAGAAAAGACCTCTTTCGTTAAATCCGGTAAACCCTATTCCGAGCTTCTCTGCATGCATCATTGCCATGTCCATAAAAAGCATTGCCGCAGAAGAAAGAGACAGTTCGGCGGAATAATCGCAAAGACCGGGTAATATCGGTGTCTCTCTTTTTAAGATTCCGTCCATAAAATCTCCTATGATCATTCCTTATCAGCCATGGCGGCATTTACGAAATAGTAAAGCATGCTTATGATCAGACAGCTTATACCTGCGATAAGGAAGCTTAATGCATACGCAACTACCGAGGATTTCTCGAAGTCGATAAGCGAAAGTTTAAATATCATTATCATACTGATGACAAGACCGTAAATACGAACGCCTTTCATCTTCATTACAAATCCGAGAACAATGCATCCTACCGCAAGAACGATTCCGACGATACTCGAAACGTAATTCGGAGCTTGAAGTGCATAGCAGAGAACAAACGGAACAAATACATATTCCACAACTGCGAAATACTTCCAGATAACAGGATTATCATCCTCTTCGCCTGTCCATGCCCACGCAGTTGCAATGGGAATAAGGATAAGAGTGATAACACAAGATAAAACATCCGCAGGTGCTTCGAGTGCAAATGTGATTCCGATTCCGGTAAGTACCAGTGCATGGCTTACGGCTATGGAAATAAATCTCATATCCCTCTGGTCTGTTTCGGGATTTCTTACAAGCGGCGTAAATCTGAATACCGTGTTTACGGTAAACAGTAATGCGAATATCGCATTTGCCGGAACTAATATATTTAACTGTGCCAGCGTTTCTCTGAAAAGAAGCGGCCATATGATCGCATTCAAAAGGCTTAACGAATACAGCAAAAGTTTAAATATGTATGAATAAGCATTCTCCTGCGTATACATTAGGAACAGGAATACGATGATCACCACTGCCGAGATCACAACATACATTACAGGATTAAAGAGCATCGAGATCGTGGCGATAAGGAACGCACCCGATATGACCGCGATCTTTTCCGACATCCTCTCTGCCGCAAATCCGTGAATAAGCCATACACATAAAACCAAAGCTATAACGATCGCGGGAACCCAGTTGCCGGCTTCTTCAAATACGGGCATAAGTATCGCCGCATAAATACCGACAACTACTAAAGTTCCATATGTCATCCAGTAGAAATCGTCTTCGCTGTCGGGATTCTTCGAAAGGCTTGTAAACTTAAAGAGAAGCGATACAACAAATAATGCCAGAAGTACCGTTCCTCCGACGTCAAGCCATGCAACCCGAGCCAGTTCGTCGATGAAAAGGACCGGGCATATCACGCAGTTCGCAAGTGTCAAAAGGTAGATCGCGATCTTATATACAAACGAATAACTCTCGCTCTTTATATAAAGCATTGCTATAAAAAGAACCGTAAGGATCACAACCGTTGCAACATATATCCAGGGAACATATGCCCAGGAGAGACATGCGATCAAGAACATCATAACAAGGAATGCGATCTTCTCGGTTTTCTTATTCGATATGAATCCGTGAAGTGTCCATACGATACCTAAAATGAGCAGGATCGCACTCGGGATATAATTTACATCGTCTCTAAAGGCTGCGAGGAAATATGCAGCAATTCCTGCAGTAAGACTCTCTGCTATAAAAGTTCTTATATGGTAATCATTCTCTTTTGTATCGGGGTTCTTCGAAAGGATCGTAAATTTGTAGATCAGGGTAATTGCCGTTGCTGCAATAAGCATTATTCCCGTGGTCTTAATATACTCGAGATTATCAAGCTGCTTACTGAACGACGAGGGAATAAGGAAGCAGTTTGCGAACATATATGCAAACACGGCATCTTTGTAAAATACGTTGTAATCCTCTTTTTTGATATATAAAAGAAGAAGGAATAATACGGAAACGACCGTAGCAAAAATGCAGTATTCCGTTTCTATATAAATAGACAAAGACAGCGGTATCATCAGATAAAGAGTTGAAAGTACCGCAATCTTTTCTTTGTTCTTTCCGACAACAAATCCATGGATCAGCCATACAAACGTTATCACGCAGATGACCGCCAAAGGAATGTAATAGTTTTGTCTGGCTCTTATGTCGTAATGCATTTCCGCCATTGCAGAAAGCACCAGAAAAGCGAGTGTTATAAATGTAACCCATTCGAAGTCGTTTCTTGTCTTATCCGCCGTTTTGGAAAGACCGGTAAACATGAATATCAGGGTCAGAACCGTAGCGGCTATAAACCACACCTCGATCAGCAGATAATAGGAATACTTATTATATGTAAGGAATAAAAATGTATCCGTACCCGTGAAAATCTTGAGTTCATCAACGAAATACCAAACGCAGGTACCGGCAAATCCCAGAGTGATGATAAAATAGCAGAGCTTGTCAATAAACGAATAGCTGTCCTTTTTAATGTACATTAATGCAATGGCAAGTCCGATCGAGATGATCGCAAACCAGAATGCCGAATAGTCATAAGGCGTGAGACAGATAACAGCGAATACTAATGAGACGATCGAACATATCCTGCACGCAGCTCTCTTTTGCAGATAGCCTCTGAAGATCGAAACGATGATCATTATAAAAGCGGTCAAAACCGGAAGGTATCCGATCGTGCTGCCATCGATCTTTATTACAAATGCTGTCACTAATGCTGCAGGAACCGTAATGATATTGATGATCTCGGGAATGATCGCTATGTCAAATACTTTGTCTTTGTTCTTTGCAAGCGGAGTGAACATCATCATCAGATTAAGAAGCGAAATGAATGCGATTATTACCACCGGCTGAATTCCGAACAGCGATGTTGTATCGAATACAGAGAATGAAACCATGATCGAATAAAGGATCAGGGCAAAGTAAACGCAAAGCTTATATGCAAACAGATATTGTTCTTTCGCCGCATAAAGAAGAGTCAGGATCAGTATCGCCATGGAAAGTCCTGCGATGATCCTCATCAGATCTTCTCCCGGTATAAAGGCATATATTACATAGAATAAAAGCGATGCGATCTTCAGAACATGATTCTTTCTTATGTATCCGAAAAGCGTAAGCGCAAACATCGCAATGACAAAACCGAATTTGAACGACGTGTGCGAACAAAGAAGAGCACCGAGCACAACGAAAAGAAGCGTAGCCTGTGAAGCATACTTGGGTATTTTCTCTGTCCATACAAACTCGACCAGAAGAATTATGAGACTTATGAGTGCGCAGGGAACAGCGATCGCTATCCATCTTGTTTCACCGACTATTGCGGGTAATTCTCTGAATCTGTCTATAAGGACCGTCTTGTCAAAGCCCATATCTGAAAGGATCAGATATGATACCGAGAAGAACGAAGTCGCAAAAACAATAACGGAGTATACGAAATTCACGGCTGCTCCGAATATCTGATCGACTGCCGAATCGCTTCTGAATGTAACGATGATGTCTATCGATGCCAAAAGAGCGAAGAAAACGCTGAGGGCTCCGAGGATTCCGCAAGCCAGCAGACCGTTATCCAGTCCGAGAAGTGCGCCCGTCGACATGAAGATTATGTTTATTATGTTAAAAGCATGGAAAATGATGATATTTGCCAGACTTCCCTTAAACTTAAACAGGAAGTAATATAAGAATCCCGTCAAAGCATAGAAAGCTATAATCATATAGATTCCGTTATGCATATCCGTGGCAAGTGAATAGCAGACACCGAAATTGACCGCCACCGAAACACCTATTTCTCCTATAACCTGGAAAAGAATGTTCGCAAACCGCTTCAATATGATAAGAAGCGCGGACCAGATAAATATCGCTATAAACAATCCAAGATCACTAAACGATTTGAATACGAATCTGCAGACAGCAAGCGAAACGAACAGTTCACCTACGCCGATAGCCATAAGAACCTGACCGAAGGCGCCGCCTTTTTTCTTAAGATGCAAAAACAGGCCTGTTCCGACGAAAACGAAACCTGCCACAAACATCGTTATCTGTTTTAAAACATTTCCTATTGATTCGGGAAGCGCACTGGCTAAAAGGATAATACTTGCAAAAATAAGTGTCGCCGCCAGAATGGGCATGACCAAAAGACCGATCCTGTTCTCGAGAGAAGCTTTTTTCTTCTGCTTTCCCTCTGTTTTAACAGATTCGGGTATGGATTTTATCTCAATGGTCTGTTCGACCTCATATTCTTTATCAAATGCAGGCTCAACAGTTTCGGACACGGGTTCTTCTGCCGCTGCCTCGACTGCTGCCGCCTCGATGATCTCAGGTACTGTTTCTTCGGCTGCAACGACAATATCTTCGACCGCAGGTTCTGTTTCTTTCTCAACTAAAGAAATATCCTGAGGCTGTTCCTCTGAAGCTGTTTCTTCAACTGCAGAAGCAATCTCTTCTGCAACAGGTTCTGCTTCTTTGATCGATTCTTCTTCAACCAAAGAGATATCATGAAGCTCTTCGAGCGTTTCTAAAACAGGCTCTTGGGCTGCTGCCGCCTCAATACTTTCGGAAACGGCTCCTTCTGCCTTCTCAATTGTCTCAGCCGACTCAATCGGTGCATATCCGGCATCTTCCGCAACAGATGCAGATGCAGCCTCTTCAGCCACGGGCTCAACTGCCGCAACAGCAATATCTTCCGTGATCGGCTCGACAAATGCTGATGCTGTCTCATCAACTGCGGGCTCGATCGAAACTGATGCGGGTTCTTCGACTGCAGGTATAACTGTCTCACTTACGACTTTGTCAGTCTCGGGTACGTTAACCGGTTCATCATAAGTTTCCCTGTCTCTGACCCAGGTTCTTATTCCCTGTGTCTCAACAGGCGTTTGTGCAACAGTATTTGATTCAGAAGCAGCACTTTTACCGGCCGCTGTCATATTTGATAACAGCGAACACTGACTGTTAAGGTACTCAATCTCCGCTTGAAGATATTTGAGTTTGTTCTGAATATAATAATCATCGCCGATATCCGTGATCTCGGCTAAACTATCAAGCTCACTCCGCTCTTCGCGAATCCTTCGTTCAAGCTCCAGTATTCTGGATATTCTGTCGTCCATTTGATGCCCTCATTAAGTGATTAACAGTTCCATTTTTTATTATAAATGGGGATTTTGATTTGTCAATTTTTAGTCCTTTATGCCTCGATACGTTTTACCGACAGATACAGGCTTTGATTGTTGTCGCTGTAATCCTCATCGCGCATAAGTTCGAGCATGACTTTCTCATACTCTTCGCCGATCTTTCTTCTGTAAAATACAGTCATGGACTTTTTGCCCGATTTAAAATGATTCTTAAGCAGTTCAAGATCAGTCTTTGCAAGGAAATCTTCTTTATCATCAGGGTGCATGAGTCCGCTTTCAGCGAAGTTCTTAAACCAGTCCGAAAGACGTTCGGCATATCCGTTTTCAGCTTCTCTTTCGGTATTGTCCATACTGATGATCTTATATGCCTCGGTAGTCAGGTTTACTACCAGGATCTTGATCATATCGCTGCAAAGTGCCGAGAATGCGGTGGACTGACCGCTCCTGTCGATACCCTTTTCACGATAATATCTGTCTTTTTCCGTATACATCATCGAGTCTGCAAGTTTTTCCAGTTCATCGACGGTTGCCTCGGGATGTATCTTGTGCGTGGCATATCCGATCGCCATTGAAACGCCTTCTATGTAAGCGCCTCTGTAAGCTGCTGCTTTTTTGTGGATCTCACCGCAGATATCATTGTATTTGTCGGTATGAAGGATCGCCAGGAATTCATCTCCGCC
Source organism: uncultured Lachnospiraceae bacterium (assembly GCA_902782715.1). Classification (GTDB taxonomy): domain Bacteria; phylum Bacillota; class Clostridia; order Lachnospirales; family Lachnospiraceae; genus UBA3766. The sequence continues at coordinate 9,726 of CACZOG010000130.1, forward strand.
GACTCTGTAAACCTTGCCCAAAGAACCGATCGTGGCAACCAGGCAGTCCGCAGTGGCGCGGAGCAGTTCATCACCTGCCGCATGGCCTTTGGTATCATTCGCGATCTTAAGTCCGTTAACGTCAATGGAAAGCATAACAAAATCTTCTTCCAGCGGTCTCATCTTATAGATCGCAACATCCTCTTCGTAGCATCTTCTGTTGTAAAGACGTGTTAACTCATCCGTAAGCGAAATACGCATAAGATGCTCTTCGCGTCGTTTCTCGTTATCGATATTCTGTATGGTGTAGATCACTTTATCGGGCTTTCCGTCTTTATCCAGATCAACGGTAATGTACTGAGCACGAAACCACCCCGTGATCATGTTGATAAATTCGCCATATATGATCTTCTTGCCCGCAAGTCTCTCTTTGAGCGTTGCGATATTGGTGAAATTCCAGAAATCGGGAAGCTGATCTTTTACGATCTGGTCTTTTAACTGAGTATTCATTAAAGTATGACGGCTTTTGCTCAGATCGATCTTATGCTCGATCAGTTCGTCTTCACGAAGAGACATTTCTGTCATTTTTCCCAGGTCGATCAGGTTTACTTTATCGTAGATCTCGGCCATTGAATCAAGAAGTTCCATCTGCTCTTTCATCTGGTCTTCGTGTTCTTTTATCTTCTTGTATTTTTCAATGATCTCCTTAAAATAACTGATCGCAAGTCTTCCGAGCGCAAGGCCGGCAATCAGCATGATGAGGGATTCAACCGTAAAACCGCCCATGGTATTTGCAAAGCAGGCCAAAGCGCTGTCAAAGTCGGTTCTCACCGATGCATTATACGGAGATACCAGCCATACGGCTCCCGCCATAAGAATGTAATTGGTGATTATCGTTGCTATATAAATTCTGTAATCACAGAAAAGAAGGCTTAAAAGCGGAACAAGAAACCATGTGATCTCAATGGCTATATTGGCTATCGACATGATGACCAGAAGGAGATTTAACGCTAGAAGCGCCAGAATACTTGTTGCCAGCGAACCCGGCCATTTTTTGAGCATTAAAAGATGGATGGCTGCGACTGCGAGCATGTAGACGGACACATAGATACATATCGAATAACTTATGTCCTCAAATAAGTGAAGAAAGATTCCCAACGCGATCAAAGGTCCCGCAAGAATGCTGAACCACAAAATATTATTAAGCAGAACATTTACCCTTTTTCTGTTCTCGCTTAAGAATTCTTCGTAACTCGAATAACTCAGAAGAAGATGTTTCTTTTCACTTTTCATTACAGTATTTCCCCTAAAAATTTCCCTTTGAATTGTATTATAACACATTTAAAATCTTTCAACAAAAAACGGATTTATGATAAAATAGTCCTATGGATGTTAAAAATGTCAGAAAACTTACTTTGATAATAAATACTCTGATACTTTTCCTTGTCTTCGGTCTGGCAGGGTTCTTTTATATGTGCAAAGCCACGTATCTTGTGTGGTTCAGCATTCCTACCGCCCTTATTTACGTTCTGGGCTATTTCATCATTTTCGTGGACCGTCTGGATATCTATGTTCGTCTTGTGTATCTGTGGATCACCTTTTATATGAGCTTAACGACGATCTGTCTCGGATATAAAATGGGCTTTCATCTTTACTGTCTTTCGATGATCCCCATTATTTTCTGTACCGAATACATCGCAGAGCAGATCGGCAAAAAGAAGATCAACGCTTTTGCAGTCAGTGCAGTCGTTGTTTAGTTCCTACACAATACCCGCAACAAGTTCTTCCACGGCTTCGGCCGAAAGCGGGCGTCCCCATATAAATCCCTGAACAAAATCACAGCCTATGTCTTTTAAGGTTTCGAGCTGATCCGGTTCCTCAACACCTTCCGATATTACGTCAAATCCCATAACATGTCCCATTGAAATGATAGCGGCTACGTACTGTCTCGACGAATCGCTCGTATTCATTGCGTCTATAAAAGATTTATCTATCTTTAAAAGGTCTGCGGGGAATCTGTTTAAGTAGCTGAGCGATGAATAACCGGTTCCGAAATCATCGATCGCTATCTGGATTCCCATGCTCTTAAGTTCATCAATGCATCTTAATGCTTTATCCACGGAATCGATCATTATGGATTCCGTGATCTCTATTTCGATCCTGTTGGCGGGCACACCGCTGTCTTTTAAAATGCTTCTTATCTCATCGAGGAAGTCGCTTTTCATCATATGACGAACGGATGCGTTAAGACTTAATGTAAGTTCTGCTCCCGTCTTCCTTAAAAGTTCTCCGAAGAACATTGCCGCTTTTCTTGAAACCGTTCCGTCCACCCTGTCTATAAGGCCGACTTTTTCCGCAACTGGAATGAACTCTCCGGGACTGATGACATTGCCCTCGCTGTCCTTCATTCGTGCAAGCGATTCAAATCCGCGAAGCTTATGGTTCATGTCATACTGCGGCTGGAGATTAAAATATACAGTATCATTCTCGAGCGCGTATCTTATCATGTTTTCTATTTCGAGAATGTGCTCGTCTTTTAAGATATCCGGAGTAAACTTTAAAATATGTTCACTGCTGTTGGCTTTCTTGATCTCGTTCATTGCCGCATTCGCATGGGAAATGAGCGAATCGGTCGTATCTGCATCCGTCGGGTACTCTGCATATCCGATGCTTGCCGATACATAAAGGTCGCAGCCTTCGACGGTCAGGATCTCGCTTAATGCATAATTGTAGAGAGACACTGTTTTCTTAAGTTCTTCTTCGGTTTCATATCCGCTTATCACAACGAAGAATTCATCACCGCCTATGCAGGTCAGATATTTCTCTGCAGAGGATGTATCTTTGTCGGAAGCGTCTTTCCAGCGTCCCGTAACTTCGATCAGTACCTTGTTTCCGGTATCAAATCCGAGCGTATCGTTTACGTGCCTGAAATCATTTAAGTCGATTGAAACCGCAGCAAACTTTTCTTTTTTGTTTATAAGATCCGTAATGTATTCGGTTAATGCAAAACGGTTCGGAAGACCTGTAAGAGCATCCGTGTAACTCATGTGTTTAAGACGCTTAACGACTTTATATCGTGCGATATGAGATGACAGGAAAAATGTGGTAAGTTCCAGCGTTTCCTTGATTCGCTGGGTGTTCTCGGTATCGAAGTTTACCGCCCAGATAAAACCGAGTATTTCATTTCCCTGACGAAGAGGAAATAAAACAACGCTTCGTACTCCCGCTTCGACAAGAGTTAAATACCAGGGATTATTAACCTTGCTGATATTCTCCATCTCCTCGTCATTTCTTACTATTATGCAGTCGCCTTCGGAGCCGAGCATGTCTTTCCATGAATTTGCAATATCATAGTATCCGTTAAACTGCGTAACTCTTTTGATCGTACTGTTGGGAACAAAATTGGATGCAAGGATCGAGAAATCCGCTTCTTCGTTATTAAGAAGGAGCACGGTACATCCTTCTGCCTTGCATATCATACGGATCTCAGCGATCACACTTTCCATCGCTTCTTTTAAGTTATTTGCTTTGTGAAGTTTTATGCAGGTTTTAAGAACATCGTTCGATGTCTGAGAATTGTTGAATGTATCAAGAAGCGAATCCGCATTATCATTCGGGATGGCCGAATAAAGGCAGTAACAGATGTTGCCTTCTTCGTGATCAAGGGGCATGGCATAGATGTCAAACCACACATCGACATTATATATGTGCGCATATGTGTGGACCTCTTTTTTAAGTACCGCGGATCTGTAACATACATCTTCGAAATTGATATTCTGTTGAAAATATTCCGTATATAACAAGCCCGGGACAAAGTATTCTGAAGAAGTTGAGACATTCGGTCTCATACGTACATCAAGTAAATCCGCATACTTCTTGTTTCCCGCTGCATGACGAATATCCCCGTAGCCGCCGCCAAGTCTTTTCTCAACAGATACGATGCAACTCGGCGCACATAAAGAATCGACAATAATCTGAAAATCCACTGCTGCTCCTTTCAATGAACAATACACCTTTCGTGTGTATCATTCGGAAGTGCATTAATCCTCATTAACTATAGCCACAATTATTATGTTTGCACTTTTACACCCGATCATTATAACATATTTCGGCTTTTGTATCAAAAAAACGACGGCCAAAAAACGTATATTAAAAAGACGGTTCGTTCTTCTTTTCGCATTTGTATTTTATGACATCCGATTTGCACTATGTGTCCTTTGGTATGGAATGATAAAAGACTTTCTTTTATGCTTATTTCATCAAAAGACGGAGGGATATTTTTTGAAAAGAAAACTATTTGCGATCATTTTATTTACTGCGGTTCTGATGCTCGTACGAATCGGCGTTTCGGCAGAGAATTCAGACAGCATACAATCTCTGGTTTCGGAATTTCAAAAAGAGACCGGATGCAAAGATGTAAGTGTCGTTGTATACGAAAACGGTGAGGCATCGTTTTACGGCGATTCCGGGGGACTCTATCAGATCGGCTCAATGACGAAGGCTTTTACCGGGCTTGCGATCCAAAAACTTATCATTGAAGGAAAGCTTTCCGCTGATGATAAAATATCTGATCTGATTCCGGGATTTGAAGCATATTACGGGTCCGAAAAGGTGGATATTACCGTTCAAAATCTGCTCGATCAGAAAAGCGGATTCACAAATAGCGAAAAAGATTATCCGAGTGCGACTGAAGAAATGAGTCTTGAAGAATGGGCGGAAAGCATGTCGGGAAAAGAATTAAAAAGCGCTCCGGGAAGCGAATATTCCTATTCGAACGTAAACTATAATCTTCTCGGGCTTATGATCGAAAAGGTGTCGGGCATGACCTGCAAAGATTACATGGAAAAAGAAATCCTCGAACCTTTGGGTTTAAAAAACACCTTTGTAGGAATGCCGAATGATGATAGAATAATAGAAGGTGCAAGACTTGGATACAGACATGCATTTGAGTATTCAATACCCGTAAAAGAAGCAAGCATCCCCGCCGGATACTTTTATTCTAATGCCGAAGATATGGCCGGATGGATAAAGATCTGGATGCTCGAAGAGGAAGTTCCCGATGAATTCAAAGAAGCGATAAAGCTGACCAAAGAACAGCTTGATGCCGAAGGCGATTACACATCCGGATGGGAAATGTTTTCAGACGATGTGATCGGTCATTCCGGCGGAACACCGAACTACTCCTCGAGAATAGTATTCTCCGACAAGGAAAAATGCGGCGTCTGCGTTCTTACAAACTTAAATGTTGCGGCTTCAACCGACAGCCTCTGCAATAATATTTTTAACCTTTTAACAGATAAAGAACAGGGAAACATTACAACTGATATCTGGACGATCTTTGATACGATCTTCACGGTTTTGTCGATTGTCGGAATACTCCTTTTCATCGGTATTTTCTTTGTAAAAAACAGGATCGTTCTTTGGGTAACGGATGCTTTTTTAATAATTCTTTTAACACTTATATTGATCCTTTTCCCTGTCATTTTCGGTGCGGGACTTAAGGCTATTTTATTCACCTGGGCACCCTTAAGTCTTTCAGGCGGACTGCTCATAATGATATTGAATATTGTTTTTATAAGTATAAAATTCGTGACGGTAAAAAGATATGCGAATCATAACAAGGCAGGTTGAAGATCAGCCGCTGACCGTAATAATTGAATATCCGGAACTTAATAAATCCGCTTCGGATCTGATACAGAAAGTCAACAATCTAAACATTCGCTTCAGCGCGTTCGATGAGGACAAACAGATAAGGATCGATCTTTCGGACGTGTATTATATCGAAAATGTCGAAAGAAAGATGTTCATATATACCGAGCGTGATGTTTACAGATTTAATTCCACAATGTCCGAAGTCGAAGGCATGATTGCCGACACAAATATGGTAAGGATCTCGAGAACCTGCATAATGAACACCGATCATTTAAAAGAGATAAGGCAGGTAAAAAACAGTCATCTTGAAGCCGTAATGGATAATGACGAGATGCTGATCGTTTCGAGAAAATATCTTAAAGACATTAAGCGGGTTTTCAAAGGAGAATAAGATGAAAAAGATTTTAAGAGATACTTGTCTTTTGGCATCCTTAATGATATTGGCGGTGTTCGCATTTTCAATAATCTGGTCGGGAATAACCGAAGAGATAAAACTTGTTTTCGAACTTTTCGGACTGGCACTCATTATTTCGACTGTAAATTATTTTTTTGATGAATTTATCAACCTGTCGATTATAATGAGTTATATCATAAAGTATTTTGCGATCTGCGCCATCGTTATGTTATTCGGATTTATCGTCGGATGGTTTTTCCCGAGCAATTTCTGGATGGTGTTTATCTATGTCGGAGTAGTTTTACTGCTGGGATATTTATTGGACAGCTTCAAGATCAAAAAAGACATCGAATTCATAAACAAACGCATTTCCCAAAAGAACAAAGAGGCATCAAATGAGCAATAACAAAGAAAGCAACAAAATAATAACCGTTCTTCTGATCGCGGGCATCGCGACATTTGTTTTATTTGTACTGACGATCGTCACAATACTTGTCGCCAGAGAAGTCATGATCGACATTCAAAGCGAAAAAGAAATTAAAGAACAGCAGCTTAAATGGAAATTCAGGGATGACATGATTGCAAGAATTCCTGCGGGCAACGATATCGCAGGTTTAGAGGAAGGTCTTAAAGATGTGGTCAGATATATCGAAAATTCCGATACGGAAGAGCCGCCTGAAACTGCCCTGATAAACCTTCAGATCGCATGTGATCCGAAAGCGTTGGAAAACGGAATAAAAAACTATAACGACTTCATTCCCGCTTACAATTTAAGCAGCCCTTTTTATAAGGGTGAACCCAACTGGATGTTCAGTTACGAAAAACAGGAATTCTATATCGGCTACCGCGTTGCAATAAACTCTTCCAATCCGTCAGCCGATCAGATGTGTACAATGGTCCTTACTTTTGACAGTTCCTGGAAACTCATTGACATTCAGTGCGTTGAAGGTTACGTGGATTCGATAGTAAGATACAGATAAA